>NZ_KI914595.1:11260-14354 GCF_000520475.1 Arthrobacter sp. 35/47 | reverse complement strand
TTGACCACCCAGGCAAGGACTGCCACCGCGGCGAGGGAGGTGATGACTACCGGTTTGGCTCCGAGTTTGTCCGCGAGGATTCCGCCGACCGGGCGGGCCAGGACTGCGGCCAGAGCGAAGCCCGCCGTGCGGGTGCCCGCAGCAGTGAGGTCGAATTCGTAGATGTCCCGCAGATACGTGGGCAGGTAGGTGGAGAAGGAGACAAAGCCGCCAAAGACCACCGCATACAGGAAGCACATCCGCCAGGTGACACCGAGCTTCGCGGCTCCCACTAGCTTCGCCCGGACTCCCGTGGAAGGTGCCGCGGCCCGGGCGGGACACTCCTGCATGAACAACCACACAACCCCCGCAGTTGCCACCAGAAGCACTGCGATCAGGAGGTGTGTCGCCAGATACCCGATCAGGTCAACGAGCCTGGGGATGGAAAACGCGGACAGTGCGGTGCCGCCCATCCCGGCGCCAAAGACGCCGGTGGCGAACCCGCGTCTTTCCGGTTCATACCAGGCGGAGACAAAGGGTATCCCGACTGCGAAGACAGTTCCCGCGATGCCCAACAGAAAACCGGCGGCAATAAGCACCGGATAGGAGCCGATGGTGCCGCCCAGGGCAACCAGCAGGATCGGCGGCACGGAGACCAACAGCACCGCCGTGAACATGATCCGACCGCCGTACCGGTCCGTCAGCACTCCGACCACAATCCGCCCGATCGATCCCACCAGGACGGGCATCGCCACCAGTGCCGCTGTTGCGGAGGGCGCCAGCTCCAGCTGCGCTGTATAGGTACCGCTGAGCGGCGCGACCACCGTCCAGGCGAGGAAGCCCACTACGGAGGCCAGCGTTGCCAGCACCAGGTTCCGGGTTCTCGCTGAACTGGAGATGGCTTCCGGCGGTGCGCCCGTCGGCGTTTCAGCGCTCATTTCTCCTCCCTTTCCTGATCCGTCCTAGCGCGTCCGGTTGTCACGGTCGCGCGTACCAACGGGGGCCCAGCCGCGGCGCGTCGGGGAACTGGAGGAACCCCGGCGGTCCCGGGAGCGGTACACGATGTAGGGCCTGAAGAGGTAGTGGAGCGGGGCGGTGAACGCATGCACAAGGCGCGTGAAGGGCCAGATGACAAAGAGCAGCATGCCCACCAGCGTGTGGAGGTGGAAGGAAAACGGAGCGGCCGCCATGGACGCGATGTCGGGCTGCAGGATGAAGAGGGAGCGGAACCACGGGGCGACGGTCTCCCGGTAGTTGTGGCCGTGCCCACCAAGGAACACGCTCGCCAGCGTGGTCCAGAGGCCGAAGACGATAGCGGCGGCGAGGACTACATACATCATCTTGTCGTTGCGGGTTGTCGCCATGAACACCGGCCCGATTTTGCGGCGACGGTAGATCAGGATCGCCATTCCGCCGAGTGTGCCGATTCCGGCGACACCCCCGACAAAGAGCGCGTTGAAATGATAGAAGTCCTGGCTCATCCCGACCGCTTCAGTCCAGGACATCGGTATGACCAGGCCGAAGAAGTGCCCGGCCACCACCGCGAGTATCCCGAAGTGGAATAGCGGCGATCCGATGCGCAGCAGCCTGGATTCGTACAGCTGGGAGGAGCGGGTCGTCCAGCCGAACTGGTCGTAGCGGTAGCGCCAGATGAGTCCGCCGATGAGCACCGCCATCGCGACATACGGGGCAATCCCCCAGAGCAGGACGTCCATGGTCAGCCTTTCGATGAACTGAGCGGCAGGAGCCGCGGATCGTACGGGTCCAGGCCCACGGATTCGGTGGGCGGCCCTTGCCCCGCCAGGCGCATGACGGCGTTCCGGTCCTCCGGGGACGGGCCGGGGAGGGTGTCGCAGACGGCCCGGACAATACCCGCGTGGGCCAGCCTGTCGTCCTGTAGCGCCAGCCGGAGCAGCTCGATGCTCGGCCGGAACTTCAGCAGCAGCTCCCGGCCTGCGCCGGGGTTCACGGTGGCCGAGAATTCCAGGACCATCGGCAGGTAATCGGGGAGCTCACCACCCGTGTCCACCAGCACGTCACTTTTCCGGTACACCTGCTTGAACTCCGTGAGCACCTCTCCCCTCCTCCGGGTGTCGCCGTCGGTCCAGTAGGACAGGTGAAGGGCATGCCTCCGGCTCAGGTCAAACTCCTGCACGTAGGTGGCCTGAATTTCGGGCAGGGTGCCCATTTCGAGTTGCTGAAGGACAGGCTCAAAAGGGGCCAGTGCGCCGTCGTGCTCGGCGAGCGCCGCGCGGATGACCGGGACCTTCGCGAGCAGGTCCTCATCCGGATAGGAAAGACACCAGGCCGCCGAGAGGTAGGTGACAGCAATCCTTGTGGCCGCCCCGTTGTTCTCCTTCTTCGATGTCCGGGCACCGAACAGGCCGCTCATCGCGGCTCCTCCCCGTCCTGTCTGTCAGGGAACATGCCCTCCGGCACACCGTTCCCGTCCCAATTCAGCAGGTTCACCCGGCCGCGCAGGGTCTCCCGGCCGCCCGGTGCGTCCGAGGTCTGCCGCTGCTGCAACGCGTGGAAGGTTTCCACTGCTACGGGCGTGGGCACGCCGCTGGCCTCTCCGAAGGGTGAGTCCTGCATACCGGGTCCGCCGTCGTAATCCAGGGAACAACCCATCTCCTCGAGATCGTGTGCCTGCTCGACGTGTGCTTTCGGGATGACGTAGCGCTCCTCGTACTTGGCGATGGCCATGAGCCGGTACATCTCGTACATGGTCTCGCCCTCCATCCCTACCGCTTCCGGGATCGAGTCGTCAGGGTCGTTCCCCAGGCTGATGCCGCGCATGTAGGAGCGCATGGCCGCGAGTTTTTTCAGGACTCCCGTAACCATGTCGGTGTCGCCGGCCGTGAAAAGTTCCGCGAGGTACTCAACCGGGATTCGCAGCTCATCGATCGCGCCGAACAGGTTGCCGTGATCTTCGGCGTCGTGCCCCTGGTCGCGCAGCAGGTCCACGATCGGAGAGAGCGGCGGCACGTACCAGACCATGGGCATGGTCCGGTATTCCGGGTGCAGCGGAAGGGCGATCCTGTACACCTTCGCGAGTGCGTAGACCGGCGACCGCTGGGCCGCGTCGATCCAGTCGTCAGGGATCTCCTGCTCG
>NZ_KI914595.1:5120-11160 GCF_000520475.1 Arthrobacter sp. 35/47 | reverse complement strand
GGATCAAGCAGGACGTCAAGCTGAGCCTGGTAGAGATCCCTGTCCTCCGGAACGGAGGCCGCTTCGGTGACCTTGTCGGCGTCGTACAGGAAAAGCCCCAGGTACCTCAGCCTGCCCACGCAGGTTTCGGAACATACCGTAGGCAACCCCACCTCCACCCTGGGGTAGCAGAACGTGCACTTTTCCGCCTTGCCCGTTTTGTGGTTGAAGTAGATCTTCTTGTACGGGCACCCTGTGACGCACTGGCGCCAGCCGCGGCACTTGTCCTGATCCACCAGGACAATCCCGTCTTCCACCCGCTTGTAGATGGCGCCCGAAGGGCAGGATGCCATGCAGGAGGGATTGAGGCAGTGTTCGCAGATCCGGGGCAGGTAGAACATGAAGGTCTGCTCGAACTCGAACTTGATCTTGTCCGCGGACTCCCTGCGAACCTTCTCCACCAAGGGGTCCAGGTGGCCCATTTCCGAGGTGCCGGCAAGGTTGTCGTCCCAGTTGGCGGACCAGGTGACTTTGGTGTCTTCTCCGGTAATCAGTGACTTGGGCCGGGCAACCGGGAAGTCGTCGCCGAGCGGTGCGTCGCGGTGCGTCCACGAGGTTCTTGTAGTCGTAGGTCCAGGGTTCGTAGTAGTCCTTCAGCTCGGGCTGTACGGGGCTCGCAAAGAGTCCCAGCATCTTGCGGAGCCGTCCGCCTCCCTTCAGTTTGAGCCGGCCGCGCTTGTTCAGGGTCCAGCCGCCGCGCCACTTCTCCTGATCCTCGTAGCGCCGTGGATACCCCTGCCCCGGCCGCGTCTCGACGTTGTTGAACCAGACATATTCCGTGCCCGCCCGGTTGGTCCACGCCTGCTTGCAGGTCACCGAGCAGGTGTGGCACCCGATGCACTTGTCGAGATTCATCACCATGCCCATTTGAGCCATGACACGCATCAGTACTGCACCTCCTGGGAACGACGACGGACGCGCGTCACCATGTCACGCTGGTTTCCCGTCGGGCCGAGATAGTTGAAGGCATAGGCCAGTTGGGCGTACCCGCCGATCATGTGCGTGGGTTTGACCAGCAGGCGGGTCACCGAGTTATGGATCCCGCCGCGCCGGCCGGTCGCCTCGGATTTCGGCACATCAATGGTCCGTTCCTGTGCGTGATACACAAAGACCACGCCGGACGGCATCCGGTGGCTGACAATGGCCCTGCCGACAAGCACACCGTTGGTGTTGACGCACTCAACCCAGTCGTTGTCCCTGACCTCGATGGACTCGGCGTCACCCGGGCTCATCCAGACGGTCGGGCCGCCGCGGGAGAGGGAGAGCATCAGCAGATTGTCCTGGTATTCGGAGTGGATGGACCACTTGGAGTGCGGCGTCAGGTACCTGACGGTGATTTCCCGGGTGCCGTCCGGGCCGAGCTTCGGTTCACCGAACAGACGGTTCATATCCAGCGGCGGACGGTAAATGGGAAGTGCCTCGCCGACGTCGCGCATCCAGTCATGGTCCAGGAAGAAGTGCATGCGGCCGGTGAGGGTATGCCATGGTTTGAGCCGCTCGACATTGACGGTGAACGGCGCATACCGGCGGCCTCCCGTTTCCGAGCCCGACCATTCCGGGGAGGTGATCACCGGCACCGGCGCGGCCTGCGTCTGCGCGAAGGTGATGCGCTTTTCCTCGGATCCCTCGGCCAGGTCGGCGAGCTTGACGCCGGTGCGCTTCTCGAGATCCTTGAACCCCTGCACCGCGAGCTCACCATTGGTGGTACCGGAGAAGGCGAGGATGGCCTCTGCAAGTTTGGCGTCAGTGTCGATTGCCGGACGGCCGTTACCTGCTCCGCCCCGCATCACGCCGTTCGAGTGGCCCAGGCGGTCAACCTCGCGGCCCACACGGTAGGTGATGTTCTTCACCGTGAACCCCAGGGTGTCCGCCAACGGTCCAACGGTAGCCAGCTTGTCGGCGATGGCCGTGTAGTCCCGCTCCACCACCTGGAAGTTCGGCATGTTCTGTCCAGGCACGGCCGGGATATCTTCCCTCCGCCAGTCACGCACCACGCCGCCGGGCTGGGCCACCTGGCCGGGAGTATCATGCTGCAGCGGCACACTGACAAGGTCCTTGCGGACCCCCAGGTGGGTCCGTGCCTGGCGGGAGAACTCCTTTGCCAGGAGGTGAAAAGTCTCGAAGTCGGACTTCGACTGCCACGGCGGGTCGATGGCCGGTGTGAAGGCATGGACAAAGGGGTGCATGTCCGTGGAGGAGAGGTCGTGCTTCTCATACCAGGTGGCTGCAGGGAAGACGATGTCGGAGAGCAGGGTGCTCGACGTCATCCGGAAGTCAGCGGTGACCAGCAGGTCGAGCTTTCCCTGCGGTGCTTCCTCATACCATTTCACGTCCCTGGGAAGCTGGCCGCTTGAGTGGTCTTCACCCATCACGTTGTTGTGGGTCCCAAGCAGGTTGCGGAGGAAGTACTCATTGCCCTTTGCGGAGGAGCCGAACAGGTTGGACCGCCAGAGCATCAGGGTGCGGGGCCAGTTCTTCGGCGAGTCGACATCCTCAATGGCCGGGTGGAGTTGCCTGCTCTTCAGCTGCGCGGCGATGTACGACGGCGTATCGGTCGCCTGCCCGTTGTCCACGGCGTTTTGAGCTTCCTCCGCCAGATCCAGCGGGTTCCTGTCGAACTGCGGATAGAACGGCATCCACCCGAGGCGGTTGGACTGGGCGAGCGCGTCCGCCGTGTGCATCCCGTCAAGGTTCCCGGTGGACAACGGTGACTTGAGGGCGTCAGCGGAATAGCCGTCCTGGCGCCACTGGTCGGTGTGCATGTACCAGTAGCCGGTGCCGATCATGGTGCGCGGCGGCCTCGACCAGTCCAGTGCGTTCGCCAGCGAAATCCAACCGGTGATCGGCCTGCACTTTTCCTGGCCCACGTAATGCGCCCAGCCGCCCCCGTTGCGGCCCATGCAGCCTGTGAGCATGAGCAGGGAGAGCACCGCCCGGTAGGTTGCGTCACCGTGGAACCACTGGCAGATTCCGGCGCCCATGATGATCATCGACCGGCCGTTGGACTGTTCTGCGTTGCGCGCGAACTCACGTGCCACACGGATGCAGGCCTGGGCCGGGACGCTGGTGATTTCCTCCTGCCAGGCGGGCGTGTAGGGCGTTGACGCGTCGTCATACCCGCTGGCCCATTCCCCTGGCAGACCGTCCCGCCCTACACCGTATTGAGCGAGCATCAGGTCAAAGACGGTGGTGACCAGGTGCCCTTCCACTTCCCGCACCGGAACCCCGCGGCGCTGGACGCCCGCCTCACCGGACGGGTCATCGAATCGCGGCATCAGGATCTCCGCGGTGCCGGCGTCGGCTGTCTCCAGCATGGACAGGGCCGGGTCGGTGTCCCCGAGGTCCAGATTCCACTTGCCCATGCCGCCGTCGTTATAGCGGTGACCCATGGTGCCGTTCGGGACCACTGCCTGCCCGGTTTTCCGGTCGAACAGGACGGTCTTGAAGGCATCATCCTCGCCGGGTGCCTGTGAGGCGAGGTCCGCGGCGGTGAGAAATTTGGTCGGGACCAGGCCGCCGCCGTCGTGCTCTTCCAGCCGGACCAGGAACGGAAGGTCCGTGAACCGGCGTACATAGTCCCGGAAGAAGGGCACCTCGCGGTCCACGAAGAACTCCTTGAGCATTACGTGCCCCATGCCCATCGCCAGCGCAGCATCGGTGCCGGCCTGCGCGGGCAGCCACTCATCGGCGAACTTGGTGTTGTCCGCGTAATCCGGGCTGACCGAGACAACCTTGGTGCCCCGGTAGCGCACCTCGGCCATCCAGTGGGCATCGGGCGTCCGTGTGACCGGGACGTTGGACCCCCACATCATGAGGTAGGTGGAGTCCCACCAGTCGCCCGATTCCGGCACGTCGGTCTGGTCCCCGAAGACCTGGGGGCTGGCCACCGGAAGGTCTGCGTACCAGTCGTAGAAGGAGGTCATCACCCCACCGATGAGCTGGATGAACCGTGTGCCTGCCGCATGAGACACCATGGACATCGCCGGGATCGGCGAGAACCCGGCCACGCGGTCCGGGCCGTGTGCCTTGATCGTGTGGACGTGGGCCGCGGCAGCGATTTCGACGGCTTCCTGCCAGGAAATCCGGACCAGGCCGCCTTTGCCGCGTGCCTGCTGGTAGCGCCGGCGCCGTTCGGGATCATTCACGATGTCTGCCCAGGCGAGCACCGGGTCCTTCAACCGGGTTTTGGCCTCCCGGTACATGTCAATGAGCACTCCGCGGCCGTACGGATAGCGGACCCGCGTCGGAGAGTAGGTGTACCAGGAGAATGCCGCTCCCCGCGGGCAGCCGCGCGGCTCGTATTCCGGGCTGTTGGGGCCGACGGATGGGTAATCGGTCTGCTGCGACTCCCACGTGATGATGCCGTCCTTGACATACACCTTCCACGAGCACGACCCGGTGCAGTTCACCCCGTGGGTGGAGCGGACCACCTTGTCATGGCTCCAGCGGTCACGGTAGAAGATGTCACCGCTTCTTCCACCCTCCCTGAAGACTGCCCGTCCATCATCCGTTTCATCCCATTTGGAGAAGAAGCGGCCGAATTTCAGAAGCGCGTCAGAGGCCGGACCATCAACCCCCGCGCGAACAGGTCCCTGTGCCATAAAAGCAACCTAGGCCAGGCGAGTTTTACTGGCTAGGGCATTTCGGCCGAATCCGGATAAGTCAACGAAAATGTGCGGTAATCAAGTTCGACGGCGCACCGAACTCCGGACCGTACATAATGGAAATCATGAGCGCCGAGACTGAGCAGTTTGTAGGACACATCGCGAGCCTGGGCACCACCTCGGGCGTCCGCATCGTCATCGGCATGTGGGCGGAGTCCCCGCTGGGGGCATTCACCGACGTCATGGTCCAGAGCAGGGAAGGCACGCGCACCCTCTTGGCGCCGACGTCGGAGGTGGCCGATTACGTTGCCGGTACCTATTCCTTCGACATCGTCCGCACCGTCCCGCTGACGGTCAGCCTGGGCGAAGACTCGCTTTCCCTGGACGCCGGGCCACTTGTTGTCCGGGCGGAACTGGGCGGGAGCACCGCCGTCGGACGCCTGCTGGGTCTCGTCCCACGGGCCGTCGGCACCCATCCCCGCTGGCTCAGCGCCATCAATCCCGTCGCAAAGATCCTCATGCCCGGCGTGCGCACCGCAGGCGCCACGAAGGACGGACGCCGGCAGTTCTACGGCGTCACCGGCGCCCGCACCATCACCTCGGCGACGGCGTCCTGGGCGGGCGACTCACTCGGCGTACTGACCAGCGTCCGCCCCCGTGTCCGCTTCGGCTTCAGCTCGGTGCCGAAGAAGCCGCAGGTGGTGGACGTCACGACGACGGTGCTGCCGCCGGCTGCCTCACCCGCCCGGGAGAGCGCCGAAGAGAGCTACTAGGGCGCTTCCTAGTCCCCGGGAGCGCCCTTCTTCCTCCCGTGAAGGCCTCGTCCGCGCAGGGAGACTCCGGCCGTTTCCGGTACGCCGAGCACACAGTTCCCTGGTCTCTTGGGAAAAACACGGACCTCCTCCACCTGCAGCAGGCAATAAGTTCGCCACCCCCCCCCGCGCGCTATTCCGCCACCGATATGAGGAGGTTAATACTGCGCGCTTCCGGGGCGAGTGCCTCTGTTGGCCATACATCCGGTCCGCATGAGCGGGTGCCGAGTCCATGCTGGGCCGCGTCGAGATACAGCCATGCGCGTTCCGAGGCTGGGAGCTCGTGGGGGTGCGCTGCGGTTGCGAGTTCCTGGGCTGTGTGCCGGGATAGCGTGAAACCGGGAAGTCGGCCCTGCGAATCGGCGAACGAGTCGATCCGGAGCCACGGGTGCGCTCCCTGCGCGCTTCCGGGGCGAGTGCCTCTGTTGGCCATACATCCGGTCCGCATGAGCGGGTGCCGAGTCCATGCTGGGCCGCGTCGAGATACAGCCATGCGCGTTCCGAGGCTGGGAGCTCGTGGGGGTGCGCTGCGGTTGCGAGTTCCTGGGCTGTGTGCCGGGATAGCGTGAAACCGGGAAGTCGGCC
>NZ_KI914595.1:0-5020 GCF_000520475.1 Arthrobacter sp. 35/47 | reverse complement strand
GGGTGCGCTCCAGTCCGGAGGTTGAGGGAGCGCAAGCCGCTGCGGTGTCCTGTCTCCTGCGGTCGCCCGTATTTGACGGGGAGCTCTTCAATTCCCGATTGGTACCGCCCCACAAGCGCCGCCTGGAGGCTATCCGGATAGGATTCGTGCGGGCCCAGGCCGAACCAGGAGACGCCATCCACGGTGTCAGGTAGGCCGAAACGGACTCCTGCGCGCGGCCATACGCCGTTCCAGCCGCTGCTGGGGAGCAGGTCGATCCGCAGCCATAGGTTCTGTCCGTCGAGCTGCCATGTCTCATCGACGGTGACGTGACGGGCGTGGTCCGCGGCTGCGTAGCGTGTGCGGACGCGCACGGCGTCCCGCTTGGTTTCTACTGATTGGACCCTGCCGTGCATGCGGTTCAGCCCGGCCGAGTTCCAGCGTTCTGCTGATGACGCGCCCGGTCGGCCATTACCCGGGACACCGTGGATATCAGGCGCCCAGGGGTCCGAGTCGATGTAGCTGCCGACGAATCGGCCGCGGTCATTGTCGGTGGGGGCACGGAACAGTTCCAGACGCGGTCCGTCTACGGCGAGGCCTGCCAGCGCTACGATCTCGTGTCCTTCTTCCGCCCACGCTGTGCTGTGAGCGAGCACCGCTTCGACGGTTAGCCAGGCCTCTCCTTGGCAGCCCTCGCCCGTCGTCGGTAGCCCGAGCACTGCTTCCTCACCGGCTTCAAGCGGCCCGCCGTGTAGGCCGAGGATGGAGAGCTCACCGGATGCGACCTTCTCGCCGTTATCTTCAAGCCGCCAACGGAAGGTGAAATCCGCAGTGCTGGCGGTGTGGCGCAGATTCCGCACGCGCAGGAGAGGTTTGCTTCCGGCACGCTCTCCTTCAGGGGACTCAAAGGATATCCGTACGGGGGCGACGACGGACTTGAACTCGTAGAGGCCGGGGGTCGGTGTGGAGTCGGAGAGGACGAGACCGTCGAGGACGAAGTTTCCGTCATGGATTTCCTCACCGAAGTCGCCGCCGTATGCGAAGTACTCTGTCCCGTCCGGCGTTCGGGTACGTAGTCCATGGTCGCGCCATTCCCATACAAACCCGCCGTGCAGCCGTGGGTAGCGATCGACAAGCCGCTCGTAGAGTGAGAGGTTGCCCGGACCGTTACCCATGGCGTGGGCGTACTCGCACAGGATGAACGGCTTGGTACGCTGCCGGGCCGACTCCGCGGGTGAGCAGCCGAGCAGGGGACTGGTATCGCCGTCGCGGCCGATCGTCTCCGTTTCAGGCACCGTCGAATACATCCGCGAGTACACGTCTGTGTAAGCGCCTGCGTAGTCGCTCTCGTAGTGGACCGGTCTGCCGGCGTCTCTGGCGTGCACCCATGCGGACATGGCAGCGAGGTTCCCACCCGTGCCCGATTCATTACCAAGAGACCACATGATGATGGACGGGTGGTTTTTATCTCTCTCCACCGTCCGCTCGATCCGGTCGAGGTAGGCCTCGTGCCAGGCAGGGTCATCGCTCGGGTTTCCGACCCAGTCGTGCCGCTCGAATCCGTGCGTCTCAATGTCGCATTCAAGGATGACCCAGAAGCCAAGCTCGTCCGCCAAGTCGAGCAGGCGTGGGTGGGGCGGATAGTGGCTTGTTCGGATAGCATTCACATTGAACCGCTTCATGAGTAGAAGATCTTCACGTGCGAAGTCTTCGTCGAATACCCGTCCTTGTTCCGGATGGGTCTCGTGCCGGTTTACGCCGTGGAAGGTCACTGTGCGGCCGTTGACCAGGAACCGGTCGCCAACAATCTCGACGGTTCGGAACCCGATCCTCAGCTCGACTGCCTCCGTGGTGCTGGCGACGGTCGCATCGTAAAGTTGCGGTATTTCGGCGGACCAGGCTTGTACGCTGCCCACCTCAAGCGGCGCGACATCCGCAGGTTTGGTCCACTCGACGTCTATCCCGAGCTCCGGAATGGTGAGGCGGATAGGGAACGACGACGCCGGTGCACTCACCTCTGGATCGAGCGTCCCGATTCCATCGTGGTATCCAGTGCGGAGCCAGACGTCCTCAATTCCACCAGCGGGGCGTGCCTGAAGCGTCACGGAGCGGAAGATGCCCGGGAGCCACCACTGGTCCTGATCCTCGATGTAACTTGAAGCGGACCACTGATGGACGCGAACGGCGATCGTGTTGCTTCCAGTCCGAATAGCTGAAGTGACGTCAAATTCCTGGGCCAGGCGGCTGCCTGCCCCCCAGCCGATTTCCTCGCCGTTAACCCATACCTTGTAACGGGATTCGACGCCCTCAAAGCGCAACACGATGCGTTCAGCCTTCATCCACTCCTCCGGAATCTCGAAGGTGCGACGGTAGTCACCCGTCGGGTTCTCGTCAGGGACAAACGGCGGGTCGCACGGGAAGGGGAACTGGACATTCGTGTAAATCGGACGGCCGTACGCTCCGTCGCCTTCAAGCACCCAGTGAGCTGGAACCGGCAAGGTGTCCCACGCGGCGTCGTCGTACTCTTCTGTGGCCATACCTTCGGGCGCCTCATCCTGGGGCAGGATCCCTCGGCCGCCGGGCGTGCCGGGCACGCCGGGAAGGAGGCGGAAGCGCCAGTCACCGTCGAGCGTCAGCGAGGGAGCGTCGCTGCGCAGCCAGGACCGTGCAGGGAGGCGGTTTCCCCCTCCGGGCGCGGTGTCGGTGAGGTAAGCGGCAACTTCAGAACGGCGGGGGATCACTTTGATGGCTCCTTCAGTGAGGCCTCCACGCTACGAGGATGGAGGATGATCATGGTTACGGCGAGGGGAGTGTTCGACAGAAACGCCTGCCCTAGAGGGGCCCACTCAATCAACCGTGTCCGGCCGATTGAGTGGGCAAACTGGTTCCTGGGACGCGTTACTCGACTACAGGAATCGACTGCGCCTTCAGCGACTCAATGGTTTGCTGTTCACCGCGCTGGAGGGCCTCCATGAGGGTGGACTCGCCTGCGATGGCTGCGCCGAAGCCGTCGGAAACATCTGTATAGGTTTGAGTCATTGTTGGTCCCCAGGTAAATTCAGGGTCCACGTTCCGCGTAGCCTCGGCGAAGACGTCGTAGACGGCCTGTCCGCCGAAGAAGTCGGACTTACCGCTGAACGCTTCGAGGTCAGCGCCGGCGGTAGCAGCCGGGTAGAGTCCGCCGAGTTCGTTCGCGAGAGCCAGTGCTTCGGGGTCGGTATTCAGCCAGAGGGCAAACTGTGAGGCCTCGTAGGGGTGGTCGGAGCCTTTCAGGACTGCTGTGGTGGAGCCTCCCCAGTTGCTGGCGGCGTTCTGGCCTTCATCCCATTGCGGCATCGGGGCAACTGCCCATTTGCCGGTACTGTCCGGGGCAGCGCTCTGCAGGTGCCTGGTACCCCAGACCGCTGATACCCAGGTCCACTGCTCGCCCTCGCTGATCGAGGCGTTCCACTCGTCGGAGAAGGAGGGCACTGTGGAGACGAGGTCGTCCTTGAGCAGTCCCTGCCAGTACTCGGCCACCTGCATGGACTCTTCACCCGTCAGATTGACATCCCAGCCGTCCTCCTCACTGCTGAACCACTGGCCGCCTGCCTGCCAGACGAGGCCGGCGAACCAGTTCACGTCCGCGCGCTGGAAGTTGTGGATGTAACCGCCTTCCTCACGGATCTGTTCGGCGGCGGTGGCGTATTCCTCCCAGGTGGTGGGGACCTCTATGCCGGCCTGCTCGAAGAGGTCGGCGCGGTAGAACATCGCCATGGGACCGCTGTCCTGCGGGACCGCGTAAACGGCATCCTCTTCACCGAACGTCACCTGGCTCCAGGTCCAGTCGATGAACTGGTCACTCGCTTCGGCGATGCCTTCACAGGCAGCAATGTTCTCAAGTCCGTCCTGGACGCGGAAGTTAGGGAGGGCGTCGTATTCGATCTGGCCCAGGTCAGGTGCGTTACCGGCCTGCAGCTGGTTGAAGAAGTTCCGGTACGTGCCGGCATTTCCATTGGGACCGGTCTGGACGGTGACCTGGATGTCCGGGTTCTCCTCGTTCCACAGCTCCACCACCTGGTCCATGCCCGGAACCCATGCGGTGTAGGTGAGCTCTACTGGCTCAGCGGAGGGCTCGCACGCCGCAGCTCCTGGTGCTCCGGCGGAGTCGCCTCCGCCCGAGCAGCCCGCGAGGGCCAGGGCGGAGACCATGACGACGGCGGCGGTGGTCTTTCCGTGATGCATACGCATTCTATTTTTCCTTCGTGTATGGATGAAACCGGAAGGCGGGAGCCTTCCGGCGGTTCTTGCGGTCGGGTTTATTTGACGCTTCCGGCGCTGAGTCCGCTGCTCCAGAAGCGCTGCAGGCCCAGGAACGCGATGATGAGCGGGACGATCGAGACCAGCGCCCCGATGATGACGTAGGTGCGCAGTTCGGGGATCTGGCTGATCTGGCTGTTCCAGGCGTAGAGACCGAGGGTGACCGGGAAGAGCGCCTGGCCCAGGAACGCGATGATGAGCGGGACGATCGAGACCAGCGCCCCGATGATCACGTAGGTACGCAGCTCGGGGATCTGGCTGATCTGGCTGTTCCAGGCATAGAGACCAAGGGTGACCGGGAAGAGCGCCTGGTCACGCAGCATGATCAGCGGCAGGAAGAAGTTGTTCCAGATGGCCACGAACTGGAACAGGAAAATCGTGACGAGAGCCGGCGCCATCAGGCGGGTGGACACCGTAAAGAAGGTCCGTACCTCACCGGAGCCGTCCAGCCGGGCCGCTTCGAGGAGCTCACCGGGCACGCTGGCTGCGGCGTAGATCCGCGCCAGGTACACCCCGAACGGGCTGACCAGGCTGGGGAGGAACACCGCCCAGTAGGTGTTGGTGAGGTTCACTTCGCTGAAGATCAGGAACAGCGGCAGGGCCAGCGCTGTGGCCGGGACCAGCACACCGCTGAGGACCACGTTGAAGATCGCCTCGCGGCCATTGAACTCGTACTTGGCCAGCGCGTAGCCGCACATGGCCGCAATGATGGTGCCGAGCAGTGCTCCCGCACCGGCATAGT
>NZ_KI914594.1:72417-97314 GCF_000520475.1 Arthrobacter sp. 35/47 | reverse complement strand
CAGCCCGACCGGCTGCTGGGACCGCTGATGCGCGCATCACTGGAGAACGCGCTGGCCGCCGGCGAAGGCGCACTGACAGGTCCTGTTGCGCGCGGCGACGCCGGAACGGTGGCGGCGCACGCTGCCGCACTCGCCGACGCCCCGGGAGACATCCGGGCCGCCTACACCCGGCTCGCTGCGGTGACTGCCCGCCGTGCCCTGGAACGCGGCGTCCTTACCGCGGACCAGGCCACGGCAATCACCGACGCCCTCGGTGCATCGGGAGAGGTAGGCAACGCATGAGCCCGCGGGTCCTGACCACCGCTGCCGAATTGCGGGCGGCTACCATCGAGCTGCTTGGCAGCTCCCGGCGGCACCCCGCCAGCCTGGGGCTCGTCCCCACCATGGGTGCGCTGCATGAAGGCCACGCGGCGCTTGCCCGCGCGGCACGGAAAGAGAACGACGTCGTTGTTGCGACCATCTTTGTCAACCCGCTCCAGTTCGGCGATCCCGCCGACCTCGACCGCTACCCGCGGACCCTCGAGGCGGATGTCCAACTGCTTGGCGAGTGCGGAGTCGACCTGGTGTTCGCGCCCCCGCAGGAAGAGGTGTACGCGGGCGGCGCCCCCCTCGTGCGGCTTTCCGCCGGACGCCTCGGTGAAAAGTTCGAAGGTGAGTTCCGGCCGGGCCACTTCGACGGCATGCTCACCGTCGTCGCCAAGCTGCTGCACCTCGCCTGGCCGGCCGCGGACGCCTCATACCGGGCCTACTTCGGCCAGAAGGACGCACAGCAGCTTGCCCTGATCCGCAGAATGGTCAGCGACCTCAACTTCACGGCCGAGATCCGGGCCGTGCCCACCGTCAGGTCAGCAGAGGGCCTCGCCCTGTCGAGCAGGAACCGGTTCCTGAGCGAGAAGGAGGCGAGCGCTGCCCTGGTCCTGTCCCGCGCATTGCGGCTCCTGGCGGAGCGTGCCTCACGGTGTGAACCGCTGGACCTGGATTCCGCCGTCGCGCTGGTTGAAAGCGAACCGCTCGTGGAGCTCGAGTACTTCGAAGTGGTGGACCCGGACACCCTGGAACCACTCGCGTTCAACTGCAGCCTGACGCCGTTCTCGGGGGAGGGGCTGGCGCTGATCGCTGCCCGGGTAGGCAGTGTGCGGCTGATCGACAACCAGCCGCTGAAAGCGGACCCGGCCGGGGCGCGGGGCTGAACCGGTAACCTTGGATATCGTGACCACTGAGCCGATCCTCACCACCGAAGAATTCAACGAGCAGATGCGCATCCGCATGGAAAAGCGTGCGCGCCTGCTGGAGCGCGGTGACGAGCCGTACCCGGTCAAGCCGGAGCGCACGTCGTCGCTGGCCGAGATCCGTAAGCGCTTCAGCCATCTCGAAGCCGGAGAGTCCACGGGTGAGGATGTCAGCGTGGTTGGCCGCGTGGTCTTCCTCCGGAACACCGGAAAGCTTTGCTTCGCCACCCTTCAGGAAGGCGACGGCACCCGTCTGCAGGCAATGCTGAGCCTTGCCGCGGTCGGCGAGGAGCCGCTGGCTGACTGGAAGGCCACCGTCGACCTCGGCGACCATGTGCAGGTGACCGGGGAGGTCATCAGTTCGCGGCGCGGTGAACTTTCCGTCATGGCGTCAGGCTGGAAAATGGCCTCGAAGGCGCTGCGCCCGCTGCCCACCCTGCACGCCGGTGTGAACGAGGAGACCCGCGTGCGGCAGCGCTATGTGGACCTCCTGGTGCGTGAGGAAGCGCGGCAGATGGTCCGCACCCGGGCCATGATTACGCGCAGTATCCGCGAAACCCTCCACGCACGGGACTACCTCGAGGTAGAGACACCCATCCTGCAGCTGGTGCACGGCGGCGCGGCCGCGAGGCCGTTCGAGACCCACGTGAATGCGTTCGACCAGAAAATGACCCTGCGCATTGCCCTTGAGCTCTATCTCAAGCGGGCAGTTGTGGGCGGAATCGACCGGGTTTACGAAATTGGACGTATTTTCCGCAATGAGGGAGTCGATTCGACCCACAGCCCGGAATTCACCATGCTCGAGTGTTACGAGGCATATGCGGACCAGTTCGTGATGGCTGATCGAATGAAGGAGATCATCCTCAATTGCGCTGACCTGCTGGGATCGCGCCAGATTGAAACTGAAGCCGGAACCATTAATCTTGACGGCGATTGGCGCTGGTTGGGCGTTTATCCGGGACTCTCCGAGGCGGTCGGCCGCGAAATCAGCCCTGAAACCGGTAGGGAAACGTTGCTCGCTGTGGCGGCGGAGCGGGAAGTTTCCGTGGACCCGGCATGGGATGAGGAAAAGCTTGTCCTTGAGTTGTTCAGTGAAATTGTCGAACCGACCCTGATACAGCCGACATTCGTCTACGACTATCCCCCCTCTGCGCAACCACTGGCCCGTCCCCACCGGGACCAGCCGAGGCTGATCGAAGCCTGGGACCTCATCATCGGTGGAATGGAACGGGGGACCGCCTTTTCCGAGCTCATCGACCCGGTGATCCAGCGGGAGCGGCTCACGGAACAGTCAAGGCGCGCCGCCGCAGGGGACGAGGAAGCCATGCAGCTCGACGAGGACTTCCTCCGTGCCCTCGAATATGGAGCCCCGCCGATGGGCGGTATCGGATTGGGCATTGACCGCCTCGTCATGCTTTTTACTTCCGCGGGTATCCGGGAAACCATCCTATTCCCGCTGCTGAAGCCGGAGCTTGGTTAATTCATGGAGTATTTGACCGTTCTGTTGCCGTCCATCGCGGTGGGAGTCATCTTCTACTTCGTCATGAAGGCGATCTTCAATGCCGATAGGGCGGAGCGCGAAGCCGAATCAGCGGAGCGAAACGCCAGGGAGAATGCAATTAAACCCGAGTCCTCCCCGGGTGATGAGTCAGGGAAGCAGTGAATCCTTCAGGGGAAAATTCCGCTCTTTGACGTAGGGGTTTATTGCGGACGATAATTACTCCTGAATAGCGGGCCCGGGCCGATTGAGGAGTAATTATCATGGCGCAGAAAGTCAAAATCATTCTTATTGATGACCTCGACGGCGGCGAGGCGGATGAAACCGTCCGGTTCGGTCTCGACGGAACGCAGTATGAAATTGACCTTTCCTCAGCGCACGCCGACGAGTTGCGGAGCGCCCTGGCCCAGTACGTTTCCGCGGGAAGGCGCGAAAGCCAGCCGAAGCAGCGCCCCAGCGCACCCGCCGCCCGCAATCAGGAGGCAGCGCAAATCCGCGAATGGGCGAAGGCAAACGGCTACAACGTCTCTTCCCGGGGCCGTGTGAATTCGGAAATTATTGAGGCGTACCGGGCCGCTCAGCGGTAAGCGGCCTCCCGCCCGGGAACGCACAGGCTTTTTCGGCATCTCGCCTGTGGCGAACACGCTCCCCAAGCCATGCGCAGGCACGTAGCATCGAATTACGCGTTAGCTAGGAGTGTGCCTCATGTTTGAGAGATTTACGGATCGTGCCCGTCGAGTTGTAGTGCTGGCCCAGGAAGAGGCCCGCATGCTCAACCACAATTACATCGGCACCGAGCACATTCTGCTTGGGCTAATCCATGAAGGTGAGGGTGTCGCCGCAAAGGCGCTCGAATCCCTGAGTATTTCTCTGGGCGCGGTGCGCGAGCAGGTGCAGGAGATCATCGGGCAGGGCCAGCAGGCTCCCTCCGGTCACATTCCCTTCACTCCCCGTGCCAAGAAGGTGCTTGAGCTCTCCCTGCGTGAGGCGCTCCAGCTCGGCCACAACTACATCGGCACCGAGCACATCCTGCTCGGTCTCATCCGTGAGGGTGAGGGCGTTGCAGCGCAGGTCCTGGTCAAGCTCGGCGCTGACCTCAACCGCGTCCGCCAGCAGGTCATTCAGCTGCTCTCCGGCTACCAGGGCAAGGAGCCCGTGGCGTCCGGCGGCCAGCAGCAGGAGGGCACGCCCGCCGGTTCAGTGGTGCTCGACCAGTTCGGGCGCAATCTCACCCAGGCAGCGCGCGAGGGCAAGCTTGACCCGGTGATCGGGCGCGAGCTTGAGATGGAGCGCGTCATGCAGGTCCTCTCCCGCCGCACCAAGAACAACCCGGTGCTCATCGGCGAGCCCGGCGTCGGCAAGACCGCCGTCGTCGAGGGGCTTGCACAGGCCATCGTGCGCGGTGACGTTCCCGAGACCATCCGCGACAAGCAGCTGTATACCCTTGACCTCGGCTCGCTGGTGGCAGGTTCGCGCTACCGCGGTGACTTCGAGGAACGCCTGAAGAAAGTCCTGAAGGAAATCCGGACCCGCGGTGACATCATCCTGTTCATCGATGAGATCCACACCCTCGTGGGTGCGGGTGCGGCTGAAGGTGCCATTGACGCGGCGTCCATCCTGAAGCCCATGCTCGCGCGTGGAGAGCTGCAGACCATCGGTGCAACCACACTGGATGAGTACCGCAAGCACATTGAGAAGGACGCCGCCCTTGAGCGCAGGTTCCAGCCCATCCAGGTGCAGGAGCCGTCGGTAGCGCATGCCATCGAGATCCTGAAGGGCCTGCGCGACCGCTACGAGGCGCACCACCGGGTGTCCATCACGGATGCCGCTCTGGCGTCAGCGGCCAATCTGGCCGAGCGTTACATCTCCGACCGGTTCCTGCCGGACAAGGCAATCGACCTCATCGATGAAGCCGGCGCGCGCCTGCGCATTCGCCGGATGACGGCCCCGCCGGAGCTCAAGGAAATCGATGAGCGCATCGCCTCCGTGAAGCGGGAAAAGGAATCCGCCATCGACGCGCAGGACTTCGAGGGCGCAGCCCGCCTACGGGACCGCGAGCAGAAGCTCCACGATGAACGCGTGGACAAGGAGCGCCGCTGGAAGTCAGGCGGCCTCGATGACATCGCCGAGGTTGACGAGGAGCTGATCGCCGAGGTGCTGGCGAACTCCACCGGCATCCCCGTCTTCAAGCTCACCGAGGAGGAGTCCACGCGCCTGCTGAAGATGGAAGATGAGCTGCACAAGCGGGTCATTGGGCAGGATGACGCCATCAAGGCCATCTCCCAGGCTATCCGCCGTACGCGCGCCGGCCTCAAGGATCCCAAGCGCCCGGGCGGATCGTTCATCTTCGCCGGCCCCACCGGCGTCGGCAAGACGGAGCTCGCCAAGGCGCTTGCCGAGTTCCTCTTCGGTGACGAGGATGCGCTGATCACGCTGGACATGTCGGAGTACTCGGAGAAGCACACCGTCTCCCGGCTCTTCGGTGCTCCTCCCGGCTACGTCGGCTACGAGGAGGGCGGCCAGCTCACCGAGAAGGTCCGCCGCCGGCCGTTCTCCGTGGTTCTGTTCGACGAGGTGGAGAAGGCCCACGCCGATCTCTTCAACTCGCTCCTGCAGATCCTGGAAGACGGGCGCCTGACGGACAGCCAGGGCCGTGTGGTGGACTTCAAGAACACCGTCATCATCATGACCACCAACCTCGGTACCCGGGACATCTCCAAGGGCGTCATGACCGGCTTCCAGTCCGGGACTGACACCAACACGAGCTACACCCGGATCAAGGCGAAGGTCACGGAAGAGCTCAAGCAGCACTTCCGCCCGGAGTTCCTGAACCGCGTTGACGACACCGTGGTGTTCCCGCAGCTGACGCAGGAGGAGATTGTCCAGATCGTCGATCTGTTCCTCGACCGCCTGGGCAAGCGCATGGCAGACAAGGGAATGAGCATCGAGCTCACCCCCGCCGCCAAGGTGCTGCTGGCCACCCGCGGTTATGACCCCGCAATGGGTGCTCGGCCGCTGCGCCGCACCATCCAGCGCGAGATCGAGGACCAGCTGTCCGAGAAGATCCTGTTCGGAGACCTCAAGTCCGGCGAGACCGTATCGGTGGACGTCGAGGGCGAGGGAGACGAAGCCCAGTTCACCTTCGTTGGGCACGGTGCTCCGAAGGCAATCGAGGACACGCCCCCGGCCATCGAGGCCACGGTTCCCGAATAAGTTTCCGCACCTACAGGACAGGATGCCCGTACCGGATCGCCGGTGCGGGCATCCTGTCGTCTGGGCGCCTGTTCCGGTGTGCCCGGCGGGTGGACGGCCTGGCACGCGGCGCGGAGTCCCTAGACTTGATCGGATGAGCCAGTCCTTTCGAATCCGCCGCGCAACCACCGCCGACGTGCCGGTGATCAAGCAGCTGGTTGCGCCGCTTGCGGATCAGCGCATTCTCATCGCCAAGGAAACGGTCGCCTACTACGAGGGCCTCCAGGAGTTCAAGATCGCCGAAGACAACGACGGCGGCGTCCTCGGCTGCGGAGCCCTCCACGTCATGTGGGAGGACCTCGCCGAGATCCGTACCCTGGCCACCGCTGCGGAAGCACGAGGCAGGGGAGTGGGCAGCGCCGTCGTGAACGCGCTGCTTGAGGAAGCACGTGCGGTAGGCGTGCGGCGGGTGTTCTGCCTGACCTTCGAGGAGGCTTTT
Source organism: Arthrobacter sp. 35/47 (assembly GCF_000520475.1). Lineage (NCBI taxonomy): Bacteria > Bacillati > Actinomycetota > Actinomycetes > Micrococcales > Micrococcaceae > Arthrobacter > Arthrobacter sp. 35/47. Next base: position 90,896 of record NZ_KI914594.1, on the reverse strand, counting down.
TTCCGGCGTCACGGGTTCCGGGTGATGGAGGACCAGTCGGCGGTGGATCCCGTGGTGTATTCGGAGCTCCTGCGCTCCCATGACGAGGGCGTAGCCGAGTTCCTTGACCTTGCGCGGGTCAAGCCGAACACCCTTGGCAACACCAGGATGATCCGGGACCTCTGAACGAATCTAGCCAGGCAGGCCCCGCCCCGATAAGCTAAGGATGCTTGGTATTTCGATGCCGGGTGAGTTCTCCCGACCGGGGGACGGAACGTCGACGAAAGGCGGAACGCCATGGGTGCAGACGAGAAAGCTCAGAACAAGGCCGAGAAGCTGGGCGGCAAGGTCCAGGAAGGCCTGGGCAAGGCCACCGGTGACAGGGAGATGGAAGCCGAGGGTCAGAAAGACCAGAGCAAAGCCAATCTCAAAGATGCCGGTGAGAACATCAAGGACGCGTTCAAGAAGTAGCCGGCACAACGCCCGGTGGCCAGGACCACCACGTGTGGGAAGAACCTCTCGGGGTTCTTCCCACACCTGTTTCCGGCCCTCTTCTGAAAGGTCTGGGCAACGGTGGGCGCCGCGGGTACTGTTCAAGTACCCCTGCAGCCCGCCGGGTAAGGCTTGTCCCTGTACCGGGACACACAGCGGACCGATCAATGGCGAACCGGTTATCTACCGGTCGATCACCGTCTAGGAGACTCGCATGAAGAAGCTGATCAACGACCCCCAGTCAGTAGTGACTGAATCCGTCGAGGGATTCGGAGCGGCACACGCGGACCTCGTGGAGGTGCATCCCGATCCGCTGTTCATCACCCGCAAGGACGCCCCGGTCCAGGGCAAGGTGGGGCTGGTGTCGGGGGGCGGCAGCGGCCATGAACCTCTGCACGCCGGCTTTGTGGGCCGGGGGATGCTTGATGCTGCCGTGCCCGGGGCGGTGTTCACCTCCCCCACTCCGGATCAGATCATTCCCGCCACGCTGGCGGTCGACGGCGGCGCCGGAGTGCTCCACATCGTGAAGAATTACACCGGAGACGTGCTCAACTTCGAGACCGCGGCGGAGATGGCGCAGGCGGAAGGCGTCGAGGTGCGGTCTGTCCTGATCAATGACGATGTCGCGGTGGAGGATTCCCTGTACACGGCAGGCCGGCGCGGCGTCGGCGGAACGGTGCTCGTCGAGCGCATTGCCGGTGCAGCTGCCGAGCGCGGGGACTCGCTGGATGCGGTGACGGCCATCGCCCAGCGCGTCAATGACAACGTCCGCTCCATGGGTGTTGCGCTGTCCGCCTGCACGGTTCCGCACGCAGGCGTTCCCAGTTTTGAGCTGACCGAGCAGGAGATCGAGATCGGCATCGGCATCCACGGCGAACCGGGCAGGCACCGCATCGCGATGGAGAACGCCGACGGAATCACCGACAGGCTCCTTGAGCCGATCCTCGGTGACCTCAAGGCGTCCAGCGGTGACCGGGTGCTCCTGTTCGTCAACGGAATGGGCGGCACTCCGGCCAGTGAGCTGTACATCGTCTATCGGCGCGCCCGTCAGGTGCTCGCCGAGCAGGGTGTGTCCGTGGAGCGTTCTCTCGTCGGCAACTACATCACGGCGCTGGAGATGCAGGGAGCCTCGATTTCGGTGCTGAAGCTTGACGATGAAATGGTGGAACTTTGGGACACGCCGGTGTGGACGCCGGCCCTGCGATGGGGAGTGTAAATGGCGTTGACTGTGCAGTGGGCTGAAGCCTGGATCCGGGAGTGCTCGCGGGTCCTGACCGAGAACCGCACCGCCCTGATGGAGTTGGACCGGGCCATCGGTGACGCCGACCACGGCGAGAACATGCAGCGCGGATTCGCGGCGGTGGTGGGGAAGCTCGACGGCGGTTCCCAGGAGAACCCGGCGGCAGTATTCAAACTGACGGCCATGACCCTGATGTCCACGGTCGGGGGCGCTGCCGGTCCGTTGTACGGCACCGCGTTCCTTCGTGGAGCCACAGCGCTCGGCGACGCAGCCGAGCTGGATCCAGCCGCCGTCGTTGCTTTCCTGACCGCAGCACGCGATGGTGTGGTGGCCCGCGGCAAGGCGGAGCCGGGAGACAAGACCATGGTCGACGCCTGGACTCCCGCCGTCGAGGCGGCCGAAACCGCACAGTCCGCCGGGGCAACCAGCCCCGAGGTGCTCAACGCTGCAGCGAACGCCGCGCAGGCAGGTGCCACCGCAACGGAGCCACTCATCGCTCGGAAGGGGAGAGCCAGCTACCTTGGCGAGCGCAGCGCCGGTCACCGCGATCCGGGCGCGCAGTCCTCGGCCTTGATCCTGCAGGCGGCGGCTGACACCGCGGGGCAGCAGCTGTGACCGTTGGCCTGGTGATCGTCTCCCACAGCAGCAAGATCGCCGAGGGAGTGGTGGAGCTTGCCGCGCAGATGGCCCCGAACGTCCGGATTGCCGCTGCCGGTGGAACCAATGATTTCCCCTCCCGCATCGGGACGAGCCTTGAGAAGGTCCAGTCAGGCCTCGAGGAAGCCGAGGAGGGCGACGGCGTAGTAGTCCTCACCGACCTCGGCTCGGCGGTGATGACGGCCGAGATGACGCTCGAATTCCTCTCACCGGACACCCGTTCACGGATCCGGTTGCCGCAGGCCGCGCTGGTCGAGGGAGCAGTCGCCGCCGCTGTGCAGGCTGAGTCGGGCGGCACGGTGGACGAGGTCGCTGCAGCCGCTGAGCGGGCCGTCGTGTCCATCGACCCGGAATCCCTTGAGCCGTTCGTCTCTCACGGGGCCGCGGTTCCCGGGCAGGTGGAACCGCTCGAGGAGCGGGTTGGAATTCCCGTGACCGGCGCATGGACGCTCCCGAACAAGATGGGCCTGCACGCACGCCCCGCCGCGGTCATCGCCAGGGCCCTGACCGACCTGGACGCAGAGGTCAGCATCAACGGCGTCGACGGTAAATCCGTGATGCTCCTGATGTCGCTGGCCCTCGGAGAGGGGCAGGAACTGCGGGCGGAAGCAACCGGCCCGCAGGCGCAGGAGGCCATCGAATACATCGGCGGTGAAGTGAAGGCAGGGTTCGGCGAGCTGTAGCGGCCCCGCCCACACCCTCGGCCATCCCATCCACTCCCACCCCACCCCACCCCACTGGAAATTTTGCGCATCTATGGTGACTTCCGCCGCCTCGAAGCCGCCATATGCGCGCAAAAGATTCAGGATCGGGGGGCCAGGCGTCCGTCGTCGAGCGTTACAGACAGCTGCAGGGCCTCGCCCGGGCAGTTCCGCCCATTGGGGTAGACCAGCTGCGGTGTGCCGGTGCTGCGGTAGCGCTGATCGCCCGAGATCAGTGTCACGCCAACCTCGCCGGCGGTCAGCTCATCAACACGAACAAAGCCCACCAGCGTGCCGTCCGGGCGCATGCTCGCTGAGCAGCTTCCCTCGGGTTCGGCGGAATCACAGCCCAGGTCCACCGCTTCAGTTCCCGGGAACAGGTCCACCGGATAGGTGCGGCATTCAGCGGCGCACACCTCAAGGACCGGAACTTCCATTGCCGCGGCCATGGTCTCGGAAATGGTGATCGTGACCCCGGGTTCGGCACCGATTTCCGTGCACGCCAGCGGCTCCCCTGCGCCGCCTGCGCACGCTGTACACAGCACGACGGCGGTGGAAACCGGAGCTGCCCGTAAGCGTCCCATGGAAGCAGGATAGACGCCTTCCGGCCGGCCGCCGGGAACGGTTCGGTACCGATTGGATTCCCGGAACTTTCGGGCAGTTCGGGTTGCTTCTGGCCGGGCAAGGCCGCCGGAGGTGCGCAAAACTTCCGGAGAAATTAGGCGGGCAGCTGGACGCCGTTCGGCGTCTCCTGGGCCAAGCCGTCGGTGAGGAGGCCCTCCAGTGCGCGCTCCAGTTGCTCCGGTGGAGCATTCAGAGCGTGGAGTTTCTCGAGAGCCGTGGACGCCCCGAAGGCAAGGTCGACCGGGCGGTCGTGGATCAACGGCCGCGGCACGGGGGCATCGGCGTGCCGCAGGACATGCATGATCGCGCCGCGGACCTGGCGGTCGGTGCCCGCCCAGGACTGACCCCTGGGCACGTACGTGGGAGCGGGCCTCCCCGCCGCCACCCACGCGCACAGGTCGAGCACCGGGCACTGCTCGCAGGAGGGTGTCCGGGCAGTGCACACCAACGCCCCCAGCTCCATGACCGCAGCGTTCCATCGCACGGAAGAACCGGCGTCGTCGGGCAGCAGTGTGGCCGCCCGTTTCATTTCCGCCGCCGTGAGGGATGGTGCCGGCAGCGCAGCTCCGTCCACCAGGCGGGCGTGCACCCGCCGGATATTCGTGTCGACCACCGTCTCGCGGCGGCCGAAGGCAAAGGCGGCGACGGCTGCTGCGGTGTAGGTGCCGACGCCGGGCAGGGAGAGAAGCTCATCATACGAACCTGGTACCTGCCCCCCATGACGGACGACGACGGCCGTCGCCGCCGCGTGCAGGCGCAGCGCCCGCCGCGGGTAGCCCAGGCGGCCCCAGTGCCGCAGAGCCTCCCCGGCGGGCTCCGCGGCCAGGTCTGCCGGTGTCGGCCAGCGGGACATCCAGTCCTCCCACACCGGCAGCACGCGGCTCACCGGGGTCTGCTGAAGCATGAACTCGCTCACCAGGACACCCCAGGGCGTCCGCGAAGGGAGCCGCCACGGAAGGTCGCGGGCGGCGTCGTCGAACCAGTCGCTCAGGCGGGAGTGCAGCACGGCGGTGTTCAGGGTGGGCTCCAGATGGTCGAATCAGCAGGATCCACCCTATCGAAGCGCCCGGGAAGTGTGGGCCGCGCGGCGTGGTGCGGCCGCTTGCCGCGCCGCAGTCTCTTAGCCTTGAACCATGAGCTCGGCAGGAGGTACAGGCAGCAGCCGGGTGGTTAATCCCCGGCGGAAACCGAGCCCAAGGGTGTATAGACGGCGGCGTCAGGTGGCAGCAGTGCTTGCGCTCCTGCTGATCGGCGGCCTGGTGTGGGCCGGGATCGCTATTGCGGGCATGTTCCGCGGCGATCCCGCGCAACCCCCGGCAGCCGCCGGTTCACCCAGCGTTTCTCCCGACCCGGCCGCATCCTCCGCTCCGGGTGAAACGGCCTCGCCGGAGCCGACACCGAGCCCCACGCCGAAGCCGACGTCCACCGAGCCGGTGTGCAACCCGGCATCGATCAAGGTCACCGGCAGCACGGATGCTGAGACCTACGCCGCCGAGCAGTCACCGGTCCTCTCCCTGACGGTGCGCAATACGGGCGAGATTCCCTGTCCCGTGAACGTCGGGACCTCCCAGATGGAGTTCCTGATTACCAGTGGCGAGGACCGGATCTTCTCCTCCAGGGATTGTCAGGAGGGCGCTGAAGACCTCGAGGTGATCATTGAACCGGGCGGATCCGAAACCGCGCGCTTCCAGTGGCAGCGGAACCGGAGTGCACCCGAGTGCGCTCCTGTTGAGGTTGTGCCGGGTCCCGGCGGCTACGTTTTCAAGACCCGTCTCGGAGAGCGCATCAGCGACGAGGTTCCCTTCACGCTCCAGTAATCGCCCCGGTCAGCGCGGTCATGGGGAAGTTGCGGACCGGACCTACATGAAGCGGTCGAGGAGGCTGGTCTCCGCGATGCGTGAGAGGCCCTCGCGGACGGTCCGCGCCCGCTGCTCCCCGATACCGTCCACTGCCATGAGGTCGTCGATGTTGGCCGCCATGAGGTTCTGCAGTCCGTCGAAGTGGTCCACCAGCCGGTTGGCCACGGTGGGCGGCACCGCCTTGATCCCCGAGAGCAGCCGGAAACCCTTGGGCTGGACCACGGCGTCGAGCGAATCCGAGGACGGGTTGAACCCGAGCACGCTGGCGATGGTTCCGAGGTCAATCAGGTCAGTGGAGCTGAACCCCTGGAGCCGGGCCAGCTGCTCCTCAACCGGGGTGGTGCTTCCGCCCAGGCCCGAGTAGTCGCGGAGGACCATTTCACTGCCTGGGCCCAGGCCGGTGGTGAGCTCCTCCACCTGCAGGGAGAGGAGACGCCCGTCGATGCCGAGCTCAAGGACGTACTGCGAGATTTCCTCGGAGATGCGCCGGACCATTTCCTGGCGCTGCAGCGTGACCGCGACGTCGCGGACCGTCACCATGGCCTCGATTTCCAGGGCCGAGAGCGAACCGGTGACCTGGTCAAGCCTGGCGCGGTAGCGCTCCAGGGTGGCGAGTGCCTGGTTGGCGCGCGCCAGCACCGGCTCAGAACCCTCAAGGACGTGGCGGAGGCCGTCGACGTAAAGCGCGATGATCTGCATGGACTGGCTCACGGAGATCACCGGGAAACTGGTCTGGATGGCCACGCGCTCGGCGGTCCGGTGCCGCGTCCCGGACTCCTGCGTTTCGATGCGGTGGTCCGGCACCAGTTGGACGCCGGCGCGCAGGATGTTGCTTGCGTCGCGGTCACAGACGATTGCGCCGTCCATCTTCGCGAGTTCACGGAGCCGGGTGGGAGAAAAGTCGATTCCGATGTCAAAGCCGCCCGAGCAGATTGAATCCACCGTGCGGTCGAACCCCAGGACAATCAGTGCGCCGGTGCGCCCGCGCAGGATGCGTTCCAGGCCGTCCCGCAACTGCGTACCCGGCGCAACCCGCGCCAGGGTTGCCTTCAGAGCATCCTCCGGACTGCGTACCATCTCACTCCCTCTTCCCGCTGGGCACGCGAATGCATCGCCCGGCAGTACCCAATCCTATGGGAGCAGGCTCGGGGCTGGCCGTCCGGTTCCTGCTCAAATGCGTAACGTTCGGGTTACCGGGTGCTTCCGGAGGTCTCAGAAGAGCAGTTCCAGGGCCTCCGTGAGGGTGCTGACCTGTTTGACGGTGAAACCCGCCGGGATCCGTCCGGGTCCATTGGGTGATTCCGGCACGACGGCGTGCGTGAAGCCGAGACGCTCGGCCTCCTGGATGCGCCGTGAGATGCCAGGCACCGGGCGGACCTCACCGGCGAGGCCGACTTCCCCGAAGGCGATCATCCGGGACGGGAGCGCCTGGTTGGTCTTGGCCGACGCGATAGCGAGCGCAACCGAGAGATCCGTGGCCGGCTCGCTCAGCTTCACTCCGCCCACCGTGGCTACATAGCTGTCATCCTTGTGCAGCTGCAGCGATGCGCGCTGCTGCAGGACAGCGAGGAGCATGGACACCCTCGATCCGTCCAGGCCGCTGGTGGCGCGGCGCGGCTGGGCGTTCGCCGATTCTGCGAGGAGTGCCTGCACCTCCGCCAGCAGCGGCCGCCGGCCCTCAAGGGTCACTGTGATGCACGTGCCCGACACCGGTTCCTTGGTGCGGGAGACAAACAGTCCACTGGGGTCGGCGAGGCCCTCGATGCCGGTGTCCGTGAGGTCGAAGCAGCCCACCTCGTCCGTGGGTCCGTAACGGTTCTTGACCGCGCGCATCAGGCGAAGGCGCGAGTGCCTTTCACCCTCGAACTGGCAGACCACGTCCACGAGGTGCTCCAGCAGGCGCGGACCGGCAATGGACCCGTCCTTGGTGACGTGACCCACCAGCAGTGTGGTCATCCCGCGGGTCTTGGCGGCATTGATGAGCGACGCCGCCACCTCCTTCACCTGCGTGACACCGCCGGCGCTTCCATCAACGTCCGGACTGCTCAAGGTTTGCACCGAATCCACGATGAGCAGTGCAGGGTCCACCTTCTCAACCTGCCCAAGAGCCTGGCTCAGGTCCGATTCCGCCGTGAGGTACAGGGTGTCCGCCAGCGCGCCGATACGCTCCGCGCGCAGCTTCACCTGGGCGGAGGATTCCTCGCCCGTGACATACAGGACGGTGCGTCCCAGCCGGGCGACGCGTGCAGCGACATCGAGCAGCAGCGTGGATTTGCCGACCCCGGGCTCTCCTGCCACCAGGATGACCGCGCCGGGCACCAGCCCACCGCCCAGGACCCGGTCAAGCTCGCCCACCTCGGTGGGCTGGTAGGAGGCCGTGGTGGCGTCGACATCAGCGATACGGAGGGCCGGCCGCGCAACCGTGGTGGCCGCCGTCGTCCTCGCCACCCCGGCCGCAGCGGTTTCCTCGACCGTTCCCCAGGCCTGGCACTCACCGCACCTGCCCACCCACTTGGCGGTGGTCCAGCCGCATTCACCGCAGCGGTAGGCGGGGGATTGCGTGCGCGAGCGCGCGGTCTTGGTAGCCATGCCTCAAACGTACCGGGTGCCTCCGACAGTCCCGCTGAGGCTCACAGCTTCGGCAGGTATCCCGCGGCGTCGTCATGGGACAGCCCGGTGGCCTGGAGGAGGTCGACGACGAGCGGCCGGTAGAGGATGACCAGGCCCTCGCCCTCCAGCCGCTGCACATTGAGCCGTGCCGGATGCAGGGTGGTGGCAACAGCGGCCAGGTCCTCGCGCGCCCTGCGGAGGTGCTGGTCGCGCTCGGCGGTCGAGACGGAGTGGAGCGCGAGGGCGAGCACGTCCACAGCATCGGCGGTGTCCTCGATGACCTGCGCGAGTGACTGCACCGCCTCGTCCGAGAGCGCCGCATGGTTGATCACCGAGGTCAGGCGGCGTGAGAAGACCCGGCTGTTGCGGATGGCCAGGTCAATGAATCCGATGGCTCCGCGAAGTTCGCCGAGCTCGCTCCGGTGCCTCCGGTACGCGGGGGAGATCTGCGCAACCTCCGTGGCCGCGCGCAGGGAACCGGACAGTCCGTCCATGAGTGGCTGGCAGTTCCGCGCCCGGATCAGCGCGTGCCATGCCTGGGTATGGTCACTCGAGGTGAGCGCCTGCGAGTTTTCCCGCAGCACACCTGAGAGTTCACCGAGCAGCTTCCGGACGTCCCCTTTGGGTTCACGGCGTGGGTCGCGCGGTATGGCCATGGTGATCAGGAGCGCAATGACACCGCCCACAATGGCATCCGCGCTCCGCGTGAACGGCCCGCCTTCCGGAGCGGGCAGCAGGACAACCAGGAGCGATTGAAGGGCCAGCTGGGTGGTGAAGATGGTTCCGCTGTCGAGGAACCGCGCCAGCAGCACGGAGATGAAGAGTACGACGGCGGCCTGCCACAGACCGGTGCCCAGCACCGCCAGCAGCACGTCCCCGACGGCGATGCCCAGGGTGCAGCCGAAACCCACCTCGAGGACGCGGCGCAGCCGGGGATCGCGTGAAAAGCCGAGTGCGATCAGCGCTGAGGTCGCCGCGAAGAGCGGGCCTTCATGACCGAGGACCTGTTCCGCGAAGGCATAGGCGCCCACGGCCCCGACGGTGATCTGGACGGCGGGAAGCAGGGATGAACGGCTGCGGCGCAGGCCGACGCGGGAGCGGTTGCGCATAAAGGAGCGTGCGCGGTCCAGTCGGGAACGCCGGGTCATATGCCTGACCCTACCGCCGGGAACGGTCCATCAGGGTAAAGCTGGTGGACTTGCCGGTGGTCCGGGTCCGAACGGCGGCCAGGGGTGCAGCGAGCAGCAGTGATCCGGCGACCAGTTCCAGGAATTCCTCCAGGTGGGACAGCCCGTCCACAGCCAGGGGCGGCACTCCGAGACCAACCGACTGCGCGGCCACGAACTCAAGTCCGACGGCGGCAAACAGCAGGGTGACCACGCCCAGCACGATCAGCCGGGTCGATTCTTCCGGCAGGTGGCGGGCGCTTACGGCGGCGAGCACAAGGACAATCAGCGCGAGCGGGATGCCGAGGACCAGCCAGAGGAACGCAGTGTCAGGAACATCGGTGAACTGGAGGATGAGGCTTTCCAGGCGTTCATGCAGCCCGGTGCCCTCATCCAGGCAGAAGAGCAGTACCAGGCAGCCGAGAATCCACCATGCTGCGGTTCCCCTGACCCGCTGATGACGGGCGAGAACGGCAACGAACAACAGGCTGGTGGCCGCTGCCGCAAGCTGGGCGACAGCCCACCAGGTGGGGAGGTTGCCTTCCCGGTTCACATCGACGTACGCGCTGAATGGTGTCTCACCCCGCTGTCCCCCGGTGAACATTGGGGCGGCGAAGCTCAGGGCGACAATCAGGAGATGGATCACTCCGAGCCCCGCCAGCAGGCGTCGCCAGCGCAGGGGATGGCCGCGCGGACGGGGAACGGATTGCCCCTCGTCCGGTGGAGCGCCGTCGGAATGGCTCAGGCTGGTCACGTTCTTCACGCTAGCGGGCAGTCATTGGAGAAAGTTGGGAACCAATAGCCGATTCCGGTGAAAGCACAAGGGTCGCGAGCCGAATCGGGGTAAATGTCCTCCCGCTGTTCACCTTCCGTTCACTTTGGCCCGTCAGTCTCGTTACCTGCGGTGCCTAGCGTGGTTTGCGTACCCAAGCTCGTACACACAAACGCGGGTGCCCCCAGCGAGCACCGACTGTTCAAAACCCTGGAAGGGGCAATATTCAAGTGAAGGCTCTTCGCTTTGGCCGCGCAGCGGCAGTAATCTCCGTGGCCGCTCTGGCCCTTACGGCGTGCGGCTCCGACAACGCCGTCAATTCCGGGACCGACGGCGGCTCCAGCGCCGCTCCCGAAAGCACAGTTTCCGGCACCCTGACCGGTGCAGGCTCGTCCGCCCAGAACGCGGCAATGACCGCCTGGAAGACCGGGTTCGAGCAGCTCAACCCCGACGCAACCATCCAGTACTCCCCGGACGGCTCGGGCGCAGGCCGCGACGCATTCCTGGCCCAGGGCGTGCAGTTCGCCGGCTCCGATGCCTACCTTGATGAGGAAGAGTACGAGGCTTCAAAGGAGGTTTGCGGGCCCGAGGGAGCCATCAACATTCCCGGCTACGTATCCCCCATCGCCGTGACCTTCAACCTGCCCGAGATCAAGGAGCTCAACCTCGACGCTCCCACCATCGCCTCCATCTTCAAGGGCGAGATCGCGAACTGGAACGATGAAGCAATCGCCTCGCAGAACGAGGGCGTGGAGCTTCCCGACCTGCCGATCACCGTTGTCCACCGTGCTGACGAGTCGGGCACCACCGAAAACTTCGTCGAGTACCTCGCGGCCGCGGCTCCCGAGCAGTGGACCTACGAGGTCTCCGGCGACTGGCCGTCCGAGATCGTTGCCGAAAACGCACAGGGCACCAACGGCGTCGTCTCCACCACCTCCGCCACCGAGGGTGCAATCACCTACGCTGACGCCTCCGCTGTCGGCGATCTGGGCACCGCCCTGGTCAAGGTCGGCGAGGAGTACGTACCCCTCAGCTCAGAAGCTGCCGCCCGTGCGGTAGAGGTTGCCACCCCGGTCGAGGGCCGTGGCGAGTTGGACATGTCGCTCGACCTTGAGCGCGACACCACCGAATCCGGCGCCTACCCGGTTGTCCTCGTCTCCTACAACATCTTCTGCACCCAGTATGAAGATCAGGAGACAGTTGACCTCGTGAAGGCCTTCGGTACCTACGTAGTCAGCGAAGAGGGCCAGCAGGCGGCCGCCGACTCCGCAGGAAACGCACCGATCTCCGAGGCCTTGCGTGAGCAGGCACTTGAGGCCATCGAGTCCATCCAGGTTGCTTCCTAGCAAAGCCCTGCTGCCCCGCCAGGCTCGAAAAGCCCCGGCGGGGCTGCTCGCTGTCTGCGGCCCGGCAGGGTTGCAGGTACCTTGTAAGAGCGGAACACTAGCGTGAGCACTGTTCCAGACCGTCCCCACGCAGCGCCGAAAGGTCCCCACGTGTCAACGAACGCACTGAAACGATCAGGCGGTGCAGGCCAATCCGGAGACAAGATCTTCTCCGGCGCCAGCCTGGCCGCAGGCTGCCTGATTCTGGCGGCGCTTTTCAGCGTTGCGGTCTTCCTGATCAAGGAGGCCTTACCGGTCTTCGGCGCCGACCCGGCGGATATCACGGGCGGTGCGGGCTTCTTCACCTACATCTTCCCGATCGTGCTCGGCACGGTCATCGCGGCAGCCATCGCGCTCCTGATTGCGACGCCGCTCGGTATCGGCGTAGCACTGTTCATCTCCCATTACGCGCCGCGGAGGTTTGCGCAGGGACTTGGCTATGTGATTGACCTGCTCGCGGCAATTCCCTCGGTGGTGTACGGCGCATGGGGATACGCCGTACTCGCACCGCAGCTGGCCATTGCCTACGCCTGGCTGGCCGCAAATGCCGGATGGATCCCGATTTTCGAGGGTCCCGCAAGCCAGACGGGACGCACCATGCTCACCGCGGGCATTGTGCTCGCCGTCATGGTCCTGCCGATCATTACGTCCCTGAGCCGCGAAATTTTCCTCCAGACGCCGAAACTGCATGAAGAAGCAGCGCTCGCCATGGGCGCCACCCGCTGGGAGATGATCACCATGGCGGTGCTGCCCTTCGCCCGTCCGGGCATCATCAGCGCCGCCATGCTGGGCCTCGGCCGCGCGCTCGGCGAAACAATGGCGGTGGCCCTGGTGCTTTCCGGAGGGGCGCTGACCGCGAGCCTCATCCAGTCCGGCAACCAGACAATCGCCGCCGAGATTGCACTGAACTTCCCGGAGGCCTATGGACTCCGGCTGGCTGAGCTGATTGCCGCCGGTCTGGTCCTCTTTGTCATCACCCTTGCGGTCAACATCATTGCCCGGTGGATCATCAGCCGGCACAAAGAATTCTCAGGGGCTAACTAATGGCGAATGCCACTTTGACTCCGCGTCGCTCGCAGCTGACCAAGGGCAAAATGCCCTCCTACACCCTCTGGGTGGTGTTGGCGGCTTCCATCGTGGTCGGCGCCGCGCTGGCCGCCCTGGTGGGATTCGGCCTGGTGCCGTGGGCGCTGTTCAGCGCGCTGCTCTTCATTGTGGCCGGAACCGCGGTGACGGGCGTGATGGAAGGCGGGCGCAAAGCGCGGAACCGGCTGGCCCTGTTCCTGGTCTACGGCGCCTTCCTGGTGGCACTGCTGCCGCTGCTCTCCGTCATCTGGACGGTCCTGGAGCGCGGAGTGCCCGGCCTGAACTACAACTTCCTGTTCACCTCCATGAACGGGGTGACCGGGGCCATCGACAACCAGGCCGTCGCAGAAGGCACCCCTGTCCTTGGCGGCGCCTACCACGCCATTGTCGGTACGCTCCAGATCACGCTCTGGGCGACCATCATCTCCGTACCCATCGGCCTGCTGGCCGCCGTCTACCTCGTGGAATATTCAACCGGCGGAAAGCTCGCCCGGGCCATCACCTTCTTCGTGGACGTGATGACCGGCATTCCCTCCATTGTCGCCGGCCTGTTCGCCGCCGCCCTCTTCGGCCAGCTGTTCGGTCCGGGTACGCGCACCGGGTTTGTTGCCGCCGTCGCGCTTTCCGTGCTGATGGTGCCCGTGGTTGTGCGTTCCACCGAAGAGATGCTGAAGATTGTTCCAAACGAGCTTCGTGAAGCCGCCTACGCGTTGGGCGTCCGGAAATGGCGCACCATCACGCGCGTGGTGATTCCGACGGCGATCTCCGGCATTGCCTCCGGCGTCACCCTTGCGATCGCCCGCGTGATCGGCGAGACCGCGCCGATCCTGGTGACCGCCGGCTTCGCCAGCTCAATCAACTGGAACGTCTTCGGTGACTGGATGAGCACGCTGCCGACGTTCATCTACTACCAGATCCTGACGCCCACGTCTCCGACGGCCACCGACCCGAGCACCCAGCGTGCGTGGGCGGCCGCCCTGGTGCTGATCATCATGGTCATGCTCCTGAACCTCGCGGCGCGACTGATCGCCCGCCTCTTCGCTCCCAAGACCAGCCGCTGACCCGCCGGCACAACCAGAAGGATCACCATTGTCCAAGCGAATCGACGTCAAGGACCTCAACGTCTACTACAGCAAGTTCCTCGCTGTGGAAGACGTGAACATCAGCATCGACGCCCGCTCCGTGACGGCGTTCATCGGCCCGTCCGGCTGCGGCAAGTCCACCTTCCTGCGCACCCTGAACCGTATGCACGAGGTCATTCCGGGCGCCCGGGTCGAGGGAGAAGTGCTGCTCGACGGCGACAACCTGTATGACTCCGCGGTTGATCCCGTGACGGTCCGCAGCCAGATCGGGATGGTTTTCCAGCGGCCCAACCCGTTCCCTACCATGTCCATCCGGGACAATGTCCTGGCCGGCGTGAAGCTGAACAACAAGCGCATCTCCAAGTCCGATGCGGACGCGCTGGTCGAACAGTCCCTGCGCGGCGCCAACCTCTGGAATGAGGTGAAGGACCGCCTCGGCCGTCCCGGCTCAGGTCTGTCCGGCGGCCAGCAGCAGCGGCTCTGCATTGCCCGCGCCATTGCGGTATCGCCCGAGGTCATCCTCATGGATGAGCCCTGCTCGGCGCTCGACCCGATCTCCACCCTCGCCATCGAGGACCTGATCAACGAGCTCAAGAGCGAATACACCGTAGTCATCGTTACCCACAACATGCAGCAGGCCGCCCGGGTATCGGACAAGACGGCGTTCTTCAACATTGCCGGCACCGGAAAGCCGGGCAAGCTCATCGAGTACGGCGAGACGACGAACATCTTCAACATGCCCACTCAGAAGGCAACCGAGGATTACGTCTCCGGTCGTTTCGGATAGGCGCAGCTAGAAAAGCGGGCTCATCGCGAGATACAGGGTGGCCGCGAGCAGCGCGGTGACCGGCGCCGTCGTAATCCATACCACCAGTACCGAGCGCACCACGCGGCCGCGGACCGTGGCGTAGCGCTGGTTGGCCCCGGCACCCACGATCGCGGAGGTCATTGTGTGCGTGCTGGAGAGCGGCATGTCCAGGGACAGCGCCCCGACAAAGAGCATGAAGGCGCTGACACCCTGCGCAGCCATGCCGCGCAGAGGATCGATGCGCACCAGCCGGTTCGCGAGGGTATGGGTGATGCGCCAGCCGCCCAGCAGTGATCCGCCGGCCAGGAGCACCGCGGCGAAGACCTGCACCCACAGCGGCACGCCGTCCCCCGAGTAGAGGCCTGCACCGACCAGCGCCAGGACGATCACAACCATGGTGCGTTGCCCGTCCTGCAGTCCGTGTCCCAGCGCAAAGGCGGCAGTCAGAACCGCCTGCGCCATCCGGTTCCCGTTGTTGACCTTCCGCGGAGAGTTGTGCCGAAGCAGCCAGGTTGACGGGAAAACGAGCACGTAGGCCAGGAGGTAGGCAACCAGCGGGGAGAGCAGCAGCGGCAGGGCAATCTCCAGAAGGAATACCCTGCCGGAGCCGGAGATGGATCTCCCGCCCAGCAGGGCAGCCGCGCCGCCTGCCCCGATCAGCCCGCCGATGAGCGCATGCGTGGACGACGACGGTTTGCCCCGGTACCACGTGAACAGTCCCCAGGCACAGGCCGAGAGCAGGGCGGCCAGGAGTATGCCCAGGCCGCTCTGCCCGGCGGGGAGGCTGATGCTGCCGCCGGTGAAGAGGGTGGCCAGGCTCGCGCTCATCAGGGCGCCGATGAGGTTGAACAGAGCAGCAAGCAGGACGGCGACCGTCGGTGTGAGCGCGCGGGTACGGATCGATGTTGCGATTGAATTTGAGACGTCGTGGAAGCCGTTGATGAACGCGAAGCCGCCGGCAAAGACGACGACGGCCCCGAAAAGGAAGAACTCCACCTACGATTCCTTGACGAGGATCGCTCCGACGTGGGTTGCCACCTTGCGGATGTCCTTGGTGACATCGACCAGCTGGTTGGCGATGTCCCGGTGCCGCGCGTAGACCAGGGGCTTGTGGTCGGCGAGCAGCTCGGAGCACCACATCCGGTGTGTCCGCTCGGCGCGCTTGGCAAGGCGCAGGATCTCGATCCAGTAATCCTCGAGGTCATCCAGTGAGTTGAGCTGGCGCATCGCCTCGGCGGTCAGCTCGGCCTGCCGGGTGATCACCTCAAGCTGCTCCGTTGCGCGGCGGCTGAGCTTGGTCAGCTTGTAGAGGGCAATCAGTTCCGCTGCGCCGTCGAGCTTTTCCATGGCTTCGCTGAGCAGCCGGGAGATAGCGTAGAGGTCTTCGCGCGGCAGCGGGTTGATGAAGCTGGTGCGCATCGAGGTCAGCAGTGCGAAGTGCAGGTCAGTCGCCGTGCCCTCGAGCTGGTGCAGTTCCTCCGCGAGCTGATCGTAATCCTGGGGCGATGCTCCGAAAATCCCGGACATGCTGCGCACCCCGAGGACCAGTTGCTGGGCCATGCTGGAGAGCAGTTCCAGTCCTGCGTTTTCCTGAGGGAAGAGGCGGAGCTTCACTAAAGTCACCTAGGGTCGCACGGACGGTTGCCACCCAAGAATACCTGTGCGGCCAGGTGGGTGCGGTGTTCCCCGAATGGCCGGTATGAGGGCATAAAAGTGGCGCCGAACCGGGAGCGCCTCTCGGCGGTAGGCCGCTCGAAGCGGCTCAATGTTGAAGCCCGGGGGTTCCACGGTCCGACACCAGTTTCAGTCTGCTACTGACCCGCGTGCATGTCAACGAGGAGTGCTGAGCCACTGCCCGCCGCGCATGACGCCGCGCACCTCGAGTCGCTCATCCAGCACCACCAGATCCGCCCTGGCGCCCTCTTTGAGGACGCCGGCCTGACCATCGAGGCCCAGGACCCGCGCCGGCACGTGGGTCGCCGAGTGAAGGGCGTCCTTGAGCGGGACTCCGGCGTCAACGGCGTTCCGGACGAGGCTTGCCATGGTGGAGGTTCCGCCCGCGATGGACCCGCCGGCCTTCAGCCGTGCTACGCCGCCGGAGACCTGCACCTGTGACGGTCCAAGGCTGTAGGTGCCGTCGGAGAGCCCGGCAGCAGCCATTGAATCCGTGACGAGTGCGATGTTGTCCGCCCCGACCAGCTCAAACACCATTGCAACGGTGTCCGGTGCGAGGTGTACGTTGTCGGCGATGAGTTCCACCACCGCATGGCCTGCCCGTGCGGCGCGCAGGCAGGCGGAGAGGGCGCCGGGGGAGCGGTGGTGCACGGGGTCCATGCCGTTGAACAGGTGGGTGACCGTGGGAACCGCTCCCGGGCCAGTCTCATGCCGCGCGAGTTCGCGGGCGGCCCGGGCGAGGGCCTCGCGGGCCACCTCAGGGCTGGCTGCTGTGTGGCCCACGGACGGCACCACCCCGAGGGAGGCCAGGACGTCAACAAGCTCGGCTGAGCCCGGCAGCTCAGGCGCGAAGGTCATGGTGCGCAGAGCGCCGCGTGCGGCGGCGGCAAGCCCGCGGACCAGGTCCAGATCCGGGTTGATGAGCCAGTCGGGGTTCTGGGCTCCGCAGCGGGCGTGGGAGAGGAATGGGCCTTCGAGGTGGATGCCGGCGATCGCCCCGGACTCTGCCAACCCGGCGAACCGTTCCGCGCCGTCTAGCAGGGCCTGGGGCTCGGCCGTGACCAGGCTTGCGAGCAGCGTTGTTGTGCCGGTCCGGTGGATGCGCGAAACGGCCTCCCGTGCGCCGGCGGCATCCGACGTCGGGAAGTCAACCCCGAATCCGCCGTGGCAGTGGAGGTCAACAAAGCCGGGAACAACGGTGAACTCCTCCGGTAGCCGGAGGAGTCCTTCCGGGCTGTCGGGGGAGTCGGTCCGGCGTACGCCGGCGATGGCATCACCGGAAATGCTGATGGCAGCCCGCCCGTGGCTGCCGTCCTCTTCGAGGATCCTGCCGAGAACTCCGTTCACGCTGTTGTGCGTCACTCCACCGCAGTCCGCCCGCTCGTGCCGGGCGTCCACCAGGTTTTCGGTTCAGCAATGGGGAACCGGCGGCCCGAGATGGTGGTGGGGACAATCCTGACGAACTGATCCTTCTTCCCCTCCTGCCAGGGGAAGAGGGGCAGGGAAAAGGACTCCAGGACGTCGTCGGGCCGCTTCACCAGCTCCGCCTGGCCCCGCACCACCACGCTCCACGCAATGCCGGCGTCGGAGTCCACGCCGTCTGCCTCCAGCGCGACCCGTGCGTCGGCCTCCACTGCAGCCAGCTTGGTGCCTGATCCCGTCCGGAACACAAGAGTCCCGTGGTCCGGCGTGTAGTTCACGGGAAAGATGTCCGGGCCGTCTTCGAGCGCGACGGCGAGACGCCCCACCGACACCTGCCGCAGGCAGGTCCAGCAGTCGCTGTCACTCAGAACTTCGATTCCCGCAGGATTCTCTTCCATACGGCGATCCTAGCCTCCGAACCGCTGAGGAAACAGGGACGTTAGTCCAGTTCGCCGCGCCGCCAGGAAGCGGCGGCGTGCTCCAGGTCTTCGGCGGTCTTGACCAGCTGGTGGGAACTGCGCGTCAGCTTGCTCGCATGCGCCCCGTTTGACGTCTCGGCGTCGTCGGCGTGGTTGGTCTGGCCCAACGCAATGACGCGGCAGAAAGCGGCGAAGCGCTCAAGTGCCACGTCGAACTCGCCATCGAAGGCACCGGACAGGATGGTGTCAGCCATCTGCTGGACCTCGTCGGCGCCGGGGGGCTCGGCCACACCGGCAACAACCTTGGACACCTGGGCCACCTCCTTGCCGGCCTTGAAGTAGGCCGCAATTCGCTCGGGGTTCTGCTGGGTAGCGGCGCGGAGGGCGTAGAGGCGCCAGAGCGCACCGGGCAAGGACCGCGCCGGGCTTTCCGCCCACATTTCGGCGACAGCCTCGAGCCCCTGCTGGTCGGCGAGCTGCACCAGCCGCTGCGTCACGGCGGG
>NZ_KI914594.1:71453-72317 GCF_000520475.1 Arthrobacter sp. 35/47 | reverse complement strand
GATCATCAGCCTCCCGGCCGTGGTGGACCAGGGCATGCGCGGCAAGGTGCGCTGCCTCCGAGACACGGGAGGGGTCTGCTCCGCCCGCGAAGACTTCGAAGTCCACGGGCGCGAACGGCTTGGGCTTGTGATGCCGAGGGCTGTTGTCTACATATTCGCCGTCCATGGGTCGAGAATACTCCTGCACCTATTGGGGGGCTAGGTACGCGGAAAACCCCGGCCAAACCTCCCCGCGGATGCCGGGTGCCGCCCGCCCGACCGGGTGCGATAAAGTAGACACGTTGTTCGGGCTGACCGGACAGTGTGGGCCTTTAGCTCAGTTGGTAGAGCATCGGACTTTTAATCCGTGGGTCGTGGGTTCGAGTCCCACAGGGCCCACCACATGTAGCAGAGCATCCCCGTCGAACCATCGGCGGGGATGCTCTGTTTCGGGGTCTATCCCTTGATCGCACAGGGCAACGTTGCCTTATGGCAACAGCCATTGACTCCGGCCGCCAGGAAGCCTGTACTGGAAGGGAAGAGACTCTCAGTACAGCGGCACCGAAGATGCCGAAGGGATTCCGATGACCGCCCTGTTGGCGATACCCGTCCAGACGGCGCTCGCCGTCGTCGTCATCTGTGCGCTCATCGCTCTGACGGCGGTCGCTGTCTCACGGGGGCTGGAGCGCGATCAGGACCGCGACGGCATCTTCTGGACCGGTTTCACCGGAGGCTTCGCCTGTCTGGGCGCAATGACCGGAGCCATGGTGGTGATTCCGGAGACAGCGGCGATCACGGGTCTCACCGGCCTGCTGGGCGTCGGGATGGCCGCCGGCTGGGTGTGGCGCGGTGAGCAGGAGCGGGGCGCCCGCCGTCGTCGTCAGG
>NZ_KI914594.1:65886-71353 GCF_000520475.1 Arthrobacter sp. 35/47 | reverse complement strand
CGCCGTCGTCGTCAGGTGGTGGAAAGGGAGTGGGCAGCCTTGCGTGCCCGCCACGAATCCGTGCTGCAGCGGTGGGTGAGTTACGAGCTGGACCCGGCGGTCGCCATCGACTACCCGGCCATGACTGACCTCAGGCAGGCCGAAACCGCGCTTTTGGTGCGCGCGATGCGGAAGGCTGCCGTCCTGCGGGAGCAGGCCGAGACGGCCGACGACGGCGGTGCGCCCGCTTACGAGTCAGCCGTCGCCGAACTGGAGGCTGCGTTCGAGGCGGCCGAGCAGGCTGCCGGGGCCCGTTCGACCGCTCACAGGGAGGACCGTTAGGCTGGGCTGGTCACTCAGGATCGAAGGGGAAAGTCCATGAGTCCAGCACGCACCTTCCAGCACAGGGCGCTCGCCGTCCTCGCCGCCGGAGCACTCGCGCTCACGTCGGCCGGGCTCGCTGCGCCCGGAGCTGCCGCTGCCGCGGACGCGAAGCCCGGCGCCTCGGCGCAGGCCGAGCGCAAACAGCAGGTGCGCTTCGCGACCTATAACGCGAGCCTGAACCGGTCGACCGAGGGAGCGCTGGTCGCGGACCTGGGCACCGGGGATGACGCGCAGGCGCAAAAAATCGCGGAGGTCATCCAGATCAGCGCCCCTGACGTGGTGCTGCTCAATGAATTCGATTACGACGCCGGCCACAAGGCCGCTGATCTCTTCCGGACCAACTACCTCGAGGTCAGCCAGAACGGCAAGGTTCCCGTCCAGTACCCGTACGTCTACACGGCTCCGTCCAACACCGGTATCCCCAGCGGGATGGACCTGAACAATGACGGCACTGTCGGCGGCGCCGATGACGCGCTGGGATTCGGCCAGTTCGAGGGACAGTACGGGATGGTGCTGTACTCCAAATACCCCATCGACATCCGGAACGTCCGTACGTTCCAGAACTTCCTGTGGAAGGACATGCCGGGGGCACTCCTGCCCGACAATCCGGCAACCGCCAGGCCCGGCGACTGGTTCACCGATGAAGAGCTGGCTGCAGTCCGCCTCTCCAGCAAATCCCACTGGGACGTACCAGTCACTATTGACGGTTCCACCGTGCACGTTCTCGCGAGCCACCCCACTCCGCCCGTGTTCGACACCGACGAAGACCGCAACGGCCGCCGGAACAGCGACGAGATCCGGTTCTGGGCGGACTACATCCGGGGCGGGCAGGACGCCCGCTACATTTACGACGACGGCGGCGCCCGCGGCGGTCTCGACCGGAGTGCCGACTTTGTGGTGCTGGGCGACCTCAACAGCGACCCCGCTGACGGGGAATCCCTCGACGGGTCGATCAGCCAGCTCCTCGAACTGAAGGAAATCCAGGATCCGCTGCCCGCCGCTGAGGGTGCGGCTGAAGCGTCAGTCCTTCAGGGCAGAGTCAACCTGGAACACCGCGGTGATCCGGCTCTGGACACCGCCGACTTCGAGGATGCCACTGCGGGCAACCTCCGGGTGGATTACGCGCTCCCCTCGAAAACACTCAAGGTCCGGGGCTCGGGTATTTTCTGGCCGCGTGCCGGTACACCCGGTTCGGAATTGACGGGGGTCTACCCGTTCCCCACGAGCGACCACCGCCTGGTGTATGTCGACGTCGACGTCGCCTCCCCTTCGGACAGCAGGAGAAACTAGGCGCTCCAAGCCCTCCGGCACGAGCTGGGCAGGCAGGACTCTGGTCAGGCATCTGAGGCTCGTGTAGCCTGACCGCCATGGGAACAATAATTTTCGAGTAGTTGCGTCGCTGGCGGCCTCGCCGTCCCGCATACAGGAACACCCACCCAAAAGACCGTGTCGAGGCAGTCGCCTCCATGCTTGTTCCCTCCTCTCCTGCGCACCGGACAGCCGGAAAACTGACTGTGCAGCAGAAACCCCGTCGGAACCCACAGATCCAGAGCGGCCCAGCAGGCGCTGACGCCGTGACTTTACGGATTCTGCCGGTGAGGGAGCCCGCCGGTCACAGCCATTGAAGGAGAGTCATGCCGCAGCAAGACAACCAACAGCCCCTGAACGTTCAGGTCACAGAGGCAGCAGCGAAGAAACTGGCCGATGATCCGCGGGCCAGGGAAGCGCTGGCGCGAAAGAACCCCGCCTTCGGGGAACTGGACAGCGCACACAGCACCGGCAGGAACAAATCCATCAACGCCAGCAGCAAGCAGGGAAAGCCCGAGAAGAAGGTGCGCTGGTGAGGGCCGGCGTCCACAGAGGGCGTTAACGTGAAACTGGCTCCGCGTTCTGCGTATGGGGGAATCGCAGAATGGGGAGCCAGTTCCATAACTATAATGCACGGGAGGGGTTAAAAGTCCAGTCGAAATCCACCGAAGGGTGATGATGACAGTCACAGCTAAGGCGTTTCAGCTGTGGCGTTCCCGGATAGCCCCTGAAGCAACGGTTTCCGACCTCTGCCGCAAGGCCGACATCAAGCGGTCCACCCTCGCCCAGCAGCTTGTTCGCGGGAAAGTGTCCGTGGAAACTGTGGTCAGCATAGCCCGCGCCTACGGAATTCCTCCCGTAGAGGCACTGAGTGAGTTCGAGGGTTACCGTGACCTCACGGACGGCCTGATTCCGCCCACGCCGGAGGAATACCTGAGCCAGGTGTCCTCGATGGACCTGTTGCGCCTGATCCTGGGACGCAGTGAGGACACCGACTGTGTCGGCTGCCCGGTCAGTTTTCAGCTTGAACCTCTCCCACACAGATACTCGGTCCGCGCCTGGTTCGACGCCGTCGACCGCGGGGAGCTGCGCCAGGCACTCACCACGAGGACCGGCATCGCGCCCCAGAACCTCTCTGCACAGCTCAGCGCCGGCCGGCTGAGCACGCAGTTGTGCGTGGAGGTGGCCCGGGTGTCCGGGGTATCCCTTGCGAACGGCCTGGTGGTTACCGGCCTGCTCACCCCAGAAGAGGCTGACTGGGCAGGCACCGGCCGCGAGCAGGTGTTGAGCGGCCTGCCCGATTCGGAGCTGATCCTGCTGGCGCGTGACCGGTTGGACGGGCTTGGGAAACGCCTGCGCAAGCAGGAGCAGGACAGTACGCGTGACCAGACACTATGGGAGAACCTCGGATGAGCAGCGGAACACTGATTCAATGGATTGCGCTGGCCATCTGCGTCATCTTTGCTGCCGCCAGAATGCCCGACGCCGTTCGCGGCAAGGGCCGGTGCATGTTCGTGGTGCTGGTGCTTTTCGTGCTCGCGGTGGCGCTGAGCCTTCCACCGATCTACCTTGTTGTTGACGGCCTCCTCGGTGGCGTGAACGTCGCAAACCTCCTGATCCGCTTCAGCCTGTATGCCATCATGCTGCTGCTCGGCCTACGCGGGGCCGCAGCCTTCGGGTCCCGGCGCGCCCAGGCCCTTATCCGTGGACCGGTGGGGATCTCGGTTCTTGGCTTCACTGTGGTGGCCACCGTGATCCTGTTCGTGTTGAGCGACCTCCCCGAATCCTCGACCGGCCTGCGCGCCTACGCTGACCAGACAACCGTGCACTGGTACGCCCACCTGGGCCGGATCTATCCGGCCTACGTGGGCGCCTGCCTGCTGGGTCCGGCAGCAGCGAACGCCCTGGACACGACCGCCCGCGGTTTGCATCGTCTGGCGGCGGGGATGATGGCAGTCGGCTTTGTGATGGTCCTGGCACATATGGCCCTCAAGCTCACGGGCATCAGGACGGGGGCCGCTGATGTCTACCTCCCGTTCGGCGCGATTGTCCTGGTGACGACTGGTATCACCCTGATCTGGCTGTCCCGGAGACGGTCGGCGAAGGACGGCTCTGCCAACTTTCTCGCGGGCGAGCAGCGGCGCTTCTGAAGGTGCGGTTAGTCCCTTTGAAAGATTATTCCGACCAATATCGCAAACACTGTTCACGTTTTCATCATGGTGTGTCAAAATTATGATTATGTAACTCCCGGCGACCGTGGGGGGTCACCGGGTTTACACAGCAATAGGTGCGTCCATTAGAACGGGTGGACGCACCTATTTCGATTTCCGGGACGGGCTAGCCCGCCGGCAGCGTGCTGTCAGGCGTCGTGATCTGTTTCGAGGATGCGAACCAGCGAGTCAAGAGCCTCATCCGCGCCGTCGTCCTCTGACCGGAGTACCACCACGTCACCGTGCTCGGCTCCCAGGCTCATCAGCGAAAGGATGCTCGAAGCATCCATCGCTTCGTCCGCCGGGCTGCCCTCAAGGGCAATGGTCACCTCAACGGGCAGTTCCCCCGCCGCTTCGGCGAAAATGGCTGCAGGCCGGGCGTGGAGCCCCACCCGGCTGGCTACGGTTGCTTTGCGTTCGATCATGATCTTCCTTCCGTTGCTTTTGTGCGAGCCTACAGGCCCAGGGTCTCGAGGATGGGTAAACCGGCCCGCACCGCTGCGCGTGCCTCCAGGGCCGTCGGCGCGGCCAGCGCGCGCTCAGCCAGTTCCCTGGCTTCTGCTGTTGACACCGAGCCGATCACTGCCGCCACAACGGCCAGCGCCCGTGAACTCATGGACAGTGAGTCGACCCCCAGGCCTACCAGAACGACGGCGAGGGCCGGATCCGCGGCCGCCTCACCACAGACGCCGACTGACTTCCGCCCGGCATCCGCGCCGTCGGGGCCGGCCTCACTGCGGGCGGCACCGGCACCGGCCACCGTACTCCGGATCAGCTGAAGGACAGCCGGCTGCCACGGGTCGTTGAGGGCGGCCAACGGGCCGAGCTGACGGTCCGCGGCCATCACGTACTGGGTGAGGTCATTGGTGCCGATGGACACAAAATCCACCCGCTGCAGGATGGTCCGTGCGGTGAGAGCAGCAGAGGGAACCTCAACCATTACCCCGGGTGTCTGCAGCCCGGCTGCAGCGCAGGACTCAGCGAAGCGCCGCGCCTCCTCTGCAGTGGAAATCATCGGTGCCATGACCCAGATGTCGGTGGTTGCGCCGTCGGACGCCTCGGCGATCGCCTTCAGCTGGCGGTCCACCACGCCGGGAGTCACAAGTTCCGTGCGGTAACCGCGGACGCCGAGTGCGGGATTGGGTTCGGTGGCGTCCGTCAGGAAGGGGAGGGGCTTGTCCGCGCCGGCGTCGAGGGTGCGCACCACCACCTTTCCGTGGGGGAATGCATCGAAAACTTCCCGGTACGCCGCGGACTGTTCGGCGACTGTCGGCTCCGTATCCCGGTCCAGGAAACAGAACTCGGTGCGGAGCAGGCCAACACCCTCGGCCCCTGCTTCCGCCGCCTTCCGGGCGTCGGAACCTCCACCCACGTTGGCGAGCAGCGGCACACGGTGACCGTCCGACGTCGTACAGGTGCCGTTGTAGGCGCCAAGCGAACGCGCCTGCTCCGCCCAGATGGCCGATGCCGTCCGTTCCACGTCCCCCGGCCCGGTGAGTACGGTTCCCGCGGCGCCGTCGACAAACACCTCGGTGCCGTCCTCGATCTCGTCCACGCCGCGGGCGGCCACGACGGCGGGGAGACCG
>NZ_KI914594.1:64410-65786 GCF_000520475.1 Arthrobacter sp. 35/47 | reverse complement strand
GATCTCGTCCACGCCGCGGGCGGCCACGACGGCGGGGAGACCGAGTGCCCGCGCCAGGATGGCGGTGTGGGACTGGGGGCCGCCGGAGGAGGTGATCAACGCAAGAACCACTTCCGGGTCAAGCGTTGCGGTATCCGCCGGTGCCAGATCCTCCGCCGCGAGAACAAAGGGGCGGTCGGCCGCAGGAATACCGGGGGCCGGCAGGCCGCGCAGTTCGGCGACGATCCGCGAACGGACGTCCAGGACGTCCTGGGTGCGCTCGGCCATGTAACCGCCCAGGCCCCTCAGCATGTCCGCCACCTGCGCCCCCGCCTCCCAGACTGCCCGTTCGGCGGAGATGCCGGCGACGATGAGGGTATTGGAGGATTTCAGGAGCATGGGATCCGCTGCCATCATGGCGGTGGCTTCCAGGACTGCCCTGGCGTCTCCGGTGGCCGAGTCGCCGCGCTTCCGCAGCTCGGCCTGCACGCTCTTGGCGGCGGCCTTCAACCGTGCCGTTTCCTCATCAACCGTGGTGTTGGACCATTTCTCCCCGGCTGGGGGCTCCGCTACCGGGCGCGGCATTTGCCGCACCGGTCCGATGACCCTGCCGGGGCTCACTCCTACGCCCGTAAACGTGTTCAATGGTCCAACTCCTCAGCTTGGGACTAGGCGGCAACCGACTCGGAAGCGGCAGCCGGTACCGGCTTATCTCGTCCACGCCGCGGGCGGCCACGACGGCGGGGAGACCGAGTGCCCGCGCCAGGATGGCGGTGTGGGACTGGGGGCCGCCGGAGGAGGTGATCAACGCAAGAACCACTTCCGGGTCAAGCGTTGCGGTATCCGCCGGTGCCAGATCCTCCGCCGCGAGAACAAAGGGGCGGTCGGCCGCAGGAATACCGGGGGCCGGCAGGCCGCGCAGTTCGGCGACGATCCGCGAACGGACGTCCAGGACGTCCTGGGTGCGCTCGGCCATGTAACCGCCCAGGCCCCTCAGCATGTCCGCCACCTGCGCCCCCGCCTCCCAGACTGCCCGTTCGGCGGAGATGCCGGCGACGATGAGGGTATTGGAGGATTTCAGGAGCATGGGATCCGCTGCCATCATGGCGGTGGCTTCCAGGACTGCCCTGGCGTCTCCGGTGGCCGAGTCGCCGCGCTTCCGCAGCTCGGCCTGCACGCTCTTGGCGGCGGCCTTCAACCGTGCCGTTTCCTCATCAACCGTGGTGTTGGACCATTTCTCCCCGGCTGGGGGCTCCGCTACCGGGCGCGGCATTTGCCGCACCGGTCCGATGACCCTGCCGGGGCTCACTCCTACGCCCGTAAACGTGTTCAATGGTCCAACTCCTCAGCTTGGGACTAGGCGGCAACCGACTCGGAAGCGGCAGCCGGTACCGGCT
>NZ_KI914594.1:61730-64310 GCF_000520475.1 Arthrobacter sp. 35/47 | reverse complement strand
GGGAGACCGAGTGCCCGCGCCAGGATGGCGGTGTGGGACTGGGGGCCGCCGGAGGAGGTGATCAACGCAAGAACCACTTCCGGGTCAAGCGTTGCGGTATCCGCCGGTGCCAGATCCTCCGCCGCGAGAACAAAGGGGCGGTCGGCCGCAGGAATACCGGGGGCCGGCAGGCCGCGCAGTTCGGCGACGATCCGCGAACGGACGTCCAGGACGTCCTGGGTGCGCTCGGCCATGTAACCGCCCAGGCCCCTCAGCATGTCCGCCACCTGCGCCCCCGCCTCCCAGACTGCCCGTTCGGCGGAGATGCCGGCGACGATGA
Source organism: Arthrobacter sp. 35/47 (assembly GCF_000520475.1). NCBI lineage: Bacteria > Bacillati > Actinomycetota > Actinomycetes > Micrococcales > Micrococcaceae > Arthrobacter > Arthrobacter sp. 35/47. Next base: position 63,991 of record NZ_KI914594.1, on the reverse strand, counting down.
GGGTATTGGAGGATTTCAGGAGCATGGGATCCGCTGCCATCATGGCGGTGGCTTCCAGGACTGCCCTGGCGTCTCCGGTGGCCGAGTCGCCGCGCTTCCGCAGCTCGGCCTGCACGCTCTTGGCGGCGGCCTTCAACCGTGCCGTTTCCTCATCAACCGTGGTGTTGGACCATTTCTCCCCGGCTGGGGGCTCCGCTACCGGGCGCGGCATTTGCCGCACCGGTCCGATGACCCTGCCGGGGCTCACTCCTACGCCCGTAAACGTGTTCAATGGTCCAACTCCTCAGCTTGGGACTAGGCGGCAACCGACTCGGAAGCGGCAGCCGGTACCGGCTTGCGGACAGCGAACCGCTTGAGGGCCACCACGGCCAGGGCCGAGATGACCATGCCTACGAGGATCGCTACAACAAACATAACGACATTGCCGATCGCGAAGAATACAAAGATTCCTCCGTGGGGGGCCTGCGATGTCACTCCGGTTCCCATGATGATGGCGCCGGTTACCGCCGATCCCAGCATTCCTGCGGGGATGACCCGCAGCGGATCCGCTGCCGCGAAGGGGATTGCACCCTCGGAGATGAAGGCGGATCCCAGGAGCCAGGCAGCCTTGCCGTTCTCGCGCTCGGCGAGGGAGAAACGGCGTCGGTCGATCACCGTTGCCAGCGCCATGGCCAGCGGGGGAACCATGCCTGCGGCCATGACCGCGGCCATGATCTGCCATGGCGCCTGGTTGGCGACGGTGCCGGCACCGAGGCCGGCGACGGCGAAGGCGTAGGCCACCTTGTTGATGGGGCCGCCGAGGTCGATGGCCATCATCAGGCCGAGGATAACCCCGAGGAGCAGTGCACCGGCACCGGTGAGGCCGGACAGCCAGTCGTTCAGTGCCACGGTCAGGCCGGCAATCGGGCCACCCAGGATCAGGATCATGAGACCGGAAGCCACAATGGAGGCGACCAGCGGGATGATGACCACTGGCATGAGGCCACGCAGCCAGCGGGGTACCGACAGTTTGCCGATCTTCATGGCCACGTACCCGGCGAGCAGGCCGCCGACGATCGCCCCGAGGAACCCGGCGCCCATGAAACCTGCCACCGCGCCGGCGACGAAGCCCGGTGCGATGCCCGGCCGGTCAGCGAGCGCGTAGGCAATGTAGCCCGCAAGGGCCGGAACCAGGAAGCCCATTGACAGGGCGCCGATCTTGAAGAGCACCGCTCCGAGGTAGGCACCGAGGGCACCCGAGGCTGTTTCCGGGAATTCCGTGGGCAGGTTCCACAGGCTGTTGTTGACCACCATGTCATCAGCAAACCCGGTGATGTCATACCCGCCGAGCAGGAAGCCGAGGGCAATGAGGAGGCCGCCGCCGGCAACGAACGGGATCATGTAGCTGACGCCCGTGAGCAGCGCGCGCTTGAGCTGGCCGCCGATGCTTTCACTGCCGGACTCGTCGTCGTGCGTTCCGGGTGTCGAGGAGTCGGCCACACGGCGGGCATTCGGGTTGTCGGCGGCGGCGAGCGCTTCCTCCACCATGACGCCGGGCTCGTCGATGCCGCGCTTCACGGGAGCGTTGATGACCGGCTTGCCGGCGAACCGGTGCTTGTCGCGAACGTCGACGTCGACGGCAAAGATGACGGCGTCGGCGGCGGCGATCACGGAGGGGTCCAGGGGAGTGGATGCGGAGGATCCCTGCGTCTCCACCTGGAGGTCGATGCCGCGCTCCTTGGCGGCGGCAACCAGGGAGTCCGCGGCCATATAGGTATGGGCGATCCCGGTGGGGCAGGCGGTCACGGCGATCAGGCGCTTGGTGCGCGCTGCGACCGGCGGCGTGGTGGTACCGGGGTCGGCAGACTCCGGGTTCACCGAGGTGGCGCCGCCTTCCTTCTTCCCGGGCCCGGCGTCGAGCGCTTCCTCCACGAGGGCCACGATCTCCTGCTCGGAGGAAGCGGCGCGCAGCGCTGCGGTGAAGTCTTTCTTGATCAGGGAGCGGGCGAGCTTCGACAGGAGCTTGAGATGCTGCTGGTCCGCGCCCTCCGGGGCTGCGATGAAGAACACCAGGTCTGCCGGGCCGTCCTTGGCACCGAAATCGACCTTCGGTTCGAGGCGGGCCATGGCGAGCGTCGGCTCAAGGACGGCGGTGGACCGGCAATGCGGGATGGCGATTCCACCGGGAATTCCGGTGGCCGTCTTCTCCTCGCGGGCCAGGGCGTCAGCGAACAGCCCTTCCACCTGGTCGGCACGGCCCTGCGCCACCACCAGCTCGGCGT
>NZ_KI914594.1:58172-61630 GCF_000520475.1 Arthrobacter sp. 35/47 | reverse complement strand
ACGCCGGCGCGGTCATTGCCCAGCGACTTGTCGAGGACGACAAGTTCTGGCGTAATCATTGCGGACATCGGAATTCCTTTGGGGGTTATGGGTGGTTGGGGGACGTGTTGGCTGGGGTGAGCGCCCGTACCGTGACGGCGTCGGGCGTGGTCTGGTGCATGGCGGGCACGGTGGATCCCGGCAGGGAGGCCGCGGCCGAACCGTGGGCCACCGCCTGGCGAAGGCAGTCGGGGGCGCCGGCGCCGCCGGTATGCGCCAGAAGGTAGCCGGCCAGCGCGGAGTCTCCCGCGCCGACGGTCGAGATGGCAGTGATGGGTGGGTGCTGGGCATGCCAGGCACCCTCCGCGGTGACCAGCAGGGCGCCCTTGGACCCGAGGGTCGCAAGCACGGCGCCGATGCCGCGGCCGAGTAACCGGGTGGCGGCCTCCACGGCGAGTTCCTGTTCGTCTTCCAGGCTGTCTCCTGCACCGAGTCCGGTGAGCTGGGAGAGCTCCTCTGCGTTCGGCTTGAGCAGATCAGGAGCGGCGCCGCCCTCAATGGCGGCAATCAACGCAGCCTCGGAGGCATCAAGGGCGATCAGTGGTGCCCGGTCGCCATGCCGCGTCCTGACCGCGCGCACCACTGCGGCGTAGAAATCGGACTCAAGTCCCGGCGGTAGGGACCCCGCGAGCACCAGCCATCGGGCGCCGTCGGACAGGTGTACCACCAGATCGATGAGTGCGTCGGCTTCCTGCCGGTTCAGCGCGGGGCCGGGCTCGTTGATCTTGGTGGTGGTGCCGTCGGGTTCCGTGATGGTCACATTGCTGCGCAGTGCCGCTGCAATGGGCAGGTTGCGGTACGGCACGCCGGCGGCCTGAAGGCCCACAAGCACCGGGTCATTGTCATGGCCGGGCAGGATGGCGAGGGTGTCCGCGCCGCCCGCCGACAGAGCGCGGCACACGTTGACGCCCTTGCCGCCGGATTCCTGGCGGTTGGCCGTTGCGCGCTGAACTGCGCCGCGGGCAAGGGGAGCGGCAAGCTCGATGGTGCGGTCGAGGCTGGGATTGGCGGTCAGGGTGATGATCATGCGATCACCAGCTCTACATCGGCATCCGCCAGTGCCCGCGCGAGCGCCGGTTCGGGCTGGGCGTCGGTGATGAGCGCGTCGATCTCGGTGAGTCCGGCGAAACCGACGAGCGTCTGCGCGTCCAGTTTCGACGCGTCCGCCAGAACGACGACGCGGCGTGCTGATTGAACGATTGCAGCCTTCACGGAGGCCTCCTCAGGGTCTGGGGTGCTGAGCCCGAATTCCGGGTGCACTCCGTTGGTTCCAATGAAAACGACGTCCGGCCGGAATCCGCTGTACCGCGCCACCGTGCCGCTGCCCACGCACACACTGGTGAGGCTGCGGACGCGGCCGCCGATGAACTCAACCTGCAGCGATGAACCGATCAGGGTGTGGGCTACCGGCACCGAATGGGTGATGATGAGCAGCTGGTCAACGGCTTCCTGCGCGAGGAGCCCCGCCAGGTAACCGGTGGTGGTGCCGCCGTCGAGCACTATGGAGCCCTCAGCTGGAACCATCCCCAGCGCCGCCTTGGCGATGCGCGCCTTCTCGGCCTGGTTGCGTCCCTCGCGGCTGGTCAGGCTGAGCTCACTGGTGCTGGCGCTCGCCGCCGGGACCGCGCCACCATGGACGCGGCGCAGAAGCCCGTCCTTCTCCAGGAGTGCCAGGTCGCGGCGGACTGTCTCCTTGGTGATGTTGAAACGGGCGGCGAGCTGTGCGACCGTGACCCGCCCCTCGGACGCAACCAGCGTGGCGATCCTGTTGTAGCGTTCTTCGGCGAACACGGGACTCCTTACGGGTGACGGCAATCACATGAATGTGTGTTTCAGTGACTCTATCTGTGTTTGTGTTTGCCTGTCAATCAAAAACGGAGTCAAACCCAAATTCAATTTTTGACGCTGTGGCGTTAAAGCAGGAAGCCACCCGCAGGGATGCAGGTGGCTTCACGGTGGGGCCGGCTGACTCGCCGGCCAAACAGGCGGACAGGTCAGATGCCGCCATCGCGGGTCTCGTTGCGGGTAATCTGCTCGCCGGTGTTGGGATCCTGGACGGTCCTGGATTCGCTGACACGCCGCTGGCTGCGGGGTGCGTTCATGAGCAGGGACACGATAAGCCCCAGGATGCCCACTCCCATCAGGATGTAGCCCACCAGGGTGAGATCGATGAAGTTCACGAGATTGTCTGCGACGGCGAAGGCCAGGATTGCACCGAGTGCAATCAGGACGATGGAGGAACCGATTCTCATGCCAACTACTCCTTGATTTGACCCGCCGTGAAGTTTTTGTGGTTAGTGCAGTAGCCACGGTGGGTTGCGAATATCGCGCTATGTAATCAGCATACTTGGCTGCCGGTTCGAGTGGCTCGGGCGGCGCGGCGAAATTATCCAGCGGGGCCACATCCCGACCTAACGGTGAAGTTTTGATTACGGGGGGTTGCAAACTGTCGGAGCAGGAGTTTAATGGTTCCACTGGCAGGGGCGTAAGCTATTACTAAGCGCACTGATGAAGTAGGGTGGTAAGTAGTTGCACTTCGGTGCACCGTGAAATCGAACATTCGATAAAGGAGCACTTCATGAATTTCCTCGCATTTCTTCTTCTCGGTCTTATTGCGGGCGCCATCGCCAAGATGATTCTGCCCGGACGCCAGGGTGGCGGCTGGCTCATCACGCTTGTTCTCGGCGTGGTTGGAGCCCTTCTGGGAGGATTCCTGGGCAACCTGCTCTTCGGTGTCGGAGTGAATGAGTTCTTCTCGCTTTCCTCGTGGCTGCTGGCCATCGGCGGAGCGATCATCGTCCTCCTCGTCTACGGAGCTATCACCAAGAATCGCTCGCACGCCTAATTGGGTGTGACGCACTAAAACGCCCCGTCGGTCTCATCCGGCGGGGCTTTTTGCGCGACTTTTCGGTGCGCACCAGCCACACTTGAGTAACCCTAGGGAAGGATCAGTAATGGCACGCTTCAACCCCGCGGGAAAATTTGCCAGCGGAGCGGTATTCGACCGGCATGGCCAACCTAAACCGGGTGTCCAGCGCGTGGTGGAACGGGCTATCGACATTCAGCGACCTCTGGTTCTTGCAAACATTCGGAGACTGCGGAGAAAATACCCCTCCGCGACCGCCGCTGAACTGAACGCAAAACTAGAGCGGGATTACCTTGTTGCAATCACAACGGCCGGCGCCGCGGTAGGAGGCACCGCCGTCGTGCCTGCAATCGGGACGGTGGTTTCACTCGGGCTGTCGGCCGCTGCGACCGTCGGCTTCCTTGAGGCGACGGCGCTGTATGCGCAGTCGGTGGCCGAGCTTCACGGCATCTCCACTGACGATCCGGAGCGCGCACGGACCCTCATCATGGGCATCCTCATGGGAGAAGAAGGGTCTGCACTGATCCAGGCAACCATCGGCTCGTCCGCGCCG
>NZ_KI914594.1:45568-58072 GCF_000520475.1 Arthrobacter sp. 35/47 | reverse complement strand
CGGGGTTACCCGCCACTGGGGCAACGTTGTGGGCGGATCGATGTCATCCTCGGCCGTGCGGGGTATCGGCGCAAGCATCCGAAAGCGGTTCATCCGGCGCATGCTCGCCCGGCAGGGGGGCGCGCTGCTGGGACGCGCGCTGCCGTTCGGGGTGGGAGCTGCGGTAGGTGGAGCGGGCAACCACATGATGGGCCGTACCGTCATCAACGCCACCAGGGAGGCATTCGGTCCGCCGCCCACGGTCATTCCCGGCGAACTGCTGACTGAACTCGAGAAGCTTCCGGCCCCTACGGCGGAGGATACGGGGTCCTGAGGGTCTCACATGCTGCCCAGCCCAGGCTGAGGCTGAGCCTCAGCCGAAGCCTGAGCCTGAGCCTGAGCCTCAGCCTCAGCCGAACAGGGCGTGGGCAAGCGCAAAGATACCCAGCCCGGCGAGGGAGCCCACAACGGTGCCGTTGATCCGGATGAACTGGAGGTCCTTGCCCACCTGGAGTTCGATCTTGCGTGAGGTTTCCTCCGCGTCCCAGCGCTCCACGGTTTCGGAGATGATGCCGGCAATGTCGCTGCGGTAGGTACGCACGAGGTATCCGGCGCCGTCGGAAATCCACCGGTTGATCCTGCCCGCAAGGTCCCCGTCGGTGGTCAGGCGGCGCCCGAAGTCGCGGACGGCTGCCTTGAAGTTCCGGGTCAGCTCACTGTCGGGGTCATTGACGGCCTCGAGGAGTGCCGTCTTGACCGTTGACCAGGCCCGCGCGGCCACATCGTGAACCCGCGGATCGTCCAGGAACCCGGCCTTGATCTCCTCGGCCTTGGCGATGACCGCCGGGTCATGCTGTAGGTCCTGGGCGAGGTCCTTCAGGTACTTGTCGATGGAAAGCCGGACATCGTGCTGCGGGTCGGCCTGGACTGCCCGCACAAACTTCGCGAGCTCCACATAGACCTTGTCCCCTACCATCCCGTCCACAAAGTGGGGCACCCACGTGGGGGAGCGCTGGGACACCACGCGGGATACGACGTCGTAATTGGCATCCACCCACTCGGCCGCGCGGTCCACCAACAGGTCCACCAGACGGTGGTGGTGGCCCTCCTCGAAAATCCGCTCGGCCATCCTGCCCACAGGCGGACCCCACGGGGGGTCGACCACATGCTTGCGCACCATCGATTCGATGACCCGCTGGACGGCGTCGTCATCCAGGACAGTGAACGCGCCGCGGATCAGGGCGGCACCCTCGACGGCGACGCGGTCAGCCCCCTCGGGGCGGGCCAGCCAGGAACCTGCGCGCTGCGCGAGCCCGAGGGAGGACAGTTTCTCCTGCACCACCGACTCCGAGAGGAAGTTTTCCTCGACAAACTGCCCCAGGGAGGCGCCGATCTGGTCCTTCTTGCGGGGGATGATCGCCGTATGGGGGATCTTGAGCCCCATCGGGTATTTGAACAGGGCAGTCACCGCAAACCAGTCGGCCAGGGCGCCCACCATGCCGCCCTCCGCCGCAGCGCGGACATATTGAAGCCACGGGTACTCATCCTGCAGGGCGAACGCAAAGAGGAAGATCACGGCCATGAGCGCCAGCAGTCCGGTGGCGACGGCCTTCATCCGCTTCAGACCCGCCGCGCGCTCCGTATCGGTCAACGCAATGCTCACTTCGTCCTCCGCATCATGGCTGAGTTTCCCATCTAACCAGCCGCCGGTAGGGCAGTCACGCCGGGCATTCGCTAGCGTAGGGCCTGTGGCAGAACAACGAGCGGTACAACACCTGGTTTTCGCGCATCGCGGTGCGAGTCAGCAGTACGCCGAGCACACTCGTGCGGCGTTCCTCCAGGCGCTCGCGGAAGGCGCGCACGGCATCGAGTGCGACGTCCACATGACCGAAGACCTGCAGCTGGTCTGCATCCATGATTCGACTCTCGACCGCACGTCGAGCGGGACCGGTGATGTGGCGGACCACACGCTGCGCGAGCTGCGCGAACTCGACTTCGCCTCGTGGAAAGGCGCCAACGTGCCGCCCCAGTACGGCGGTATTGCGGACCAGCTGCTCAGTCTCGAGGACCTGCTGGACCTCCTCCGGCGGGACGGGAGGGAGCTGGAACTCGCAATCGAACTGAAGCACCCCAGCCCCTTCGGGCTCAGGCTCGAGGAGCGGCTGATCGCGTTCCTCATGAGGGAGGGCTATGACCCGGTGACGTCGCGGCTGGCCAACCTTCACATCAGCTTCATGAGCTTCAACCCCGATTCCGTCAGGCATCTGCTGGAACGGGTCCCGGCCGACGTGGTTTGCCAGCTTGTCGCCGACGTGCAGCCCGAGGATGTGCGCGAGACGCTGGGACCGCTCACCGCGGCAGCCGTGATGAATCTGCTCCGCCGCGCGTTGCACGAGGGCGAGCGCATCATTGCGAGCGGGGCGGTGGGAATTGCGGGACCCGGCATCGAGTACGTCCGTGCACACCCCGAGCGGGTGACCGGCTGGCTTGCCGCCGGGCTGCGCGTCCGGGTGTGGACAGTGGACACGGACGACGACGTGGACTTCCTCCGTGACCTCGGTGTCCAGGAGATCACCACAAACCGGCCTGCCCGCGTCCTGCGCAGGCTGGGAGGGGAGCCCGACTCCGGGCGTTTGTGATTGAGTTAATGCATGGCCATGCCGATTGAGGACTATGCACTGATATCCGATCTCCATACCGGCGCCCTGGTCTCCCGGGCCGGAAGCGTGGATTGGCTCTGCTACCCGCGGTTTGATTCGCCGTCGGTTTTTGCGGCGCTTCTCGGAAATGAGAACCACGGCCGCTGGCTTATCGCGCCGACGCACGACGCCGGTGCTGCCGACCCCGTGGAATGGAAATACATCGACTCGACCTTTGTGGTGCAGACCCGGTGGCGGACCGAATCCGGCGAGGTTCTCGTGACGGACTTCATGCCGCTGCATGACCGGCGTGCCTCCCTCGCACGCCGTATCGAGGGCATCAGCGGCTCCGTGCCGATGCACCAGGAGCTGGTTGTGCGGTTCGGTTACGGGGAGGTCCTGCCCTGGGTGAGGCGCACCCATGAAGAAGGCGGGCCGGGCATCCTGGCCATGGCAGGTCCGGACGCGCTGCTGCTGCGCGGCACCCACCTTCCCCGTGCCGCGGACCACCGCCATATCGGTGAGTTCACGGTCAACGCGGGGGAGAAGGTGGACCTGGAGCTGGTGTGGTACCCCTCCCACCGGCCGCAACCGCCGGTCCTGGACTTCGATGCCACGCTCCAGTCGACGATTGACTACTGGCAGGGCTGGGCCGAGAGCTGCGAGAAGCAGGGCGAATACGATTCCATCGTCAAGCGCTCCCTCCTGGTGCTGCGTGCGCTGACCCACGAAGATACCGGCGGCATCGTCGCTGCGCCCACCACGTCGCTACCCGAGGCCTTCGGCGGTGAGCGTAACTGGGACTACCGGTTCTGCTGGCTGCGGGACGCCGCGCTGACGCTTGAGGCCATGATGACGCACGGGTACCAGGACGAGGCTTTCGACTGGCGCAACTGGTTGCTCCGCGCCGTCGCCGGCGACCCCGCGGACCTGCAGATCATGTACGGAGTCGCCGGGGAGCGCCACCTGCCGGAGAAGGTGCTCGGACACCTGCCCGGCTATGCCGACTCGGTTCCCGTACGCATCGGGAATGGGGCTGTGAGCCAGTACCAGGCGGATGTCGTCGGCGAAGTGATGGTGGCACTGGAGAAGCTGCGGGAACGCGGCGTGGAGGAGGGCGAGTTCTCCTGGCCGCTGCAGCACGCGCTGCTGAATTTCCTCGAGAAACACCTGAACCGCAAGGACCATGGCATCTGGGAGATGCGCGGTGAGCCGGCGTACTTCACGCACTCTCGGGTGATGATGTGGGCTGCATTCGACCGTGGTGTGCGTGCCGTCAGGGAGCATGGTCTCAAGGGCGAGGCGGATCGCTGGGAAAAGCTGCGGGACGAGCTCCGGGAGGAGATCCTCGAGCAGGGCTTCGACCGCGAGGTGAACTCCTTCACCCAGTTCTACGGCAGCGCACTGGTGGACGCGTCACTCCTGCAGCTGCCCCAGGTGGGCTTCATCGAGTACAACGATCCCATGATGCTCGGCACGGTGGCCCGGATGGAGGAGCAACTGCTGGACGAGCACGGGCTGCTGCTCCGCTACCGTACCGAATCGGCGATCGACGGCCTGGCGCCGGGGGAGCATCCGTTCCTCGCCTGCTCCTTCTGGCTGGTGGAGCAGTACGCGCACACAGGGCGCCTTGAGGATGCAACGCGCCTGATGGACCAGTTGGTCGGCTACGCCAACGAGCTCGGCCTGCTGTCGGAGGAATACGACGCCGGGAACCACCGGATGGCCGGAAACTTCCCCCAGGCATTTTCCCACCTGGCGCTGGTCCGGGCGGCTGACGCGATCCACGCAGTGCGGCGGGCGGCACTCGCCTCGCGTTGAGTTGTCAGGACACGCCGCTTATCGGGCCCCAAACGGGGCGTGTCCTGACAACTCAACGCTGGCCGGCTACGGCTTGAGGACCACCTTGATGCACCCGTCCTGCTTCTTCTGGAACATGCTGTACGCCCCGGGCGCCTCGGAGAGCGGAACCTCGTGCGTCTTGAGGTCCATCACACCCAGCGGATCCGACGGGTCCTCGACAATGGGGAGCAGCTGGTCCGTCCAGCGCCGCACATTGCACTGGCCCATCCTCGTCTGGATCTGCTTGTCGAACATTGTCAGCAGCGGCATGGGGCTTGCCGTTCCGCCGTAGACGCCGCTCAAGGAGACCGTTCCGCCCCGGCGGACAGAGTCGATGGCCGCATGCAGCACGTTGAGCCGGTCAACACCGGCCGTCTCCATGGCCTTTTTGGCCAGCGCGTCGGGGAGAAGGCCGACCGCGTGTTGGGCGAAAGCGCCGACGGGAGAGCCGTGCGACTCCATGCCCACGGCGTCGAGCACAGCATCCGGGCCGCGGCCGTTGGTCATCTCGCGCAGTACGTCGCCGGTTTCCTTTGAGAACTCGATGGTTTCGATGCCGTGCCGCTCGGCCATCGCGCGGCGTTCTGCTACCGGCTCGACCGCGATGACGCGATGGCCAAGATGCTTGCCGATCCTGCTTGCGAACTGTCCCACCGGGCCAAGACCGAAGACTGCAAGGGTGCCGCCGTCGGGCACGTCCGCATACTGAACGCCCTGCCAGGCTGTGGGCAGGATGTCCGAGAGATAGAGGTACCGCTCATCGGGCAGCTCGCTCCCTACCTTGACCGGCCCATAGTCCGCGTGGGGGACGCGGAGGTACTCGGCCTGTCCGCCGGGAACGGACCCGTAGAGCTCGGAGAAGCCGAACAGGGCGGCGCCGGTTCCCTGCTCATGGACCTGCGTGGTTTCACACTGCGACTGCAGCCCGTTGTTGCACATCCAGCAGTGGCCGCAGGAGATGTTGAACGGAATCACCACCCGGTCGCCGGGCTTGAGGTTGGTGACGCTGCTGCCGACCTCTTCCACAATGCCCATCGGCTCGTGTCCCAGCACATCACCCTTGTGCATGTAGGGGCCCAGTACCTCGTAGAGGTGGAGGTCGGACCCGCAGATCGCTGTGGAGGTGATGCGCACGATCGCGTCGGACGCGTCCTCGATGCGCGGATCCGGGACGTCTTCAACGCTCACCGATCGCTTGCCCTGCCAGGTAAGTGCCTTCATGGCTACATCTCCTTAAATTGCTAAGCATGCTGTCCTTTCTCAGTATTGCGGGCATTGATCCCGAAGTGAAGTGCACCAACCGTTCGGCATACGCTTGGCCGGTGAAGTTTTCGAGATCGCCGGCCGTGCGGGTTGGACTGTCAATCGCCGTGGCAACCGGGCTGTACGGCATCTCGTTCGGGGCATTATCAGTGGCGTCAGGCCTGGATGTCCTGCAGACTCTGGCGCTCAGCCTCCTCCTGTTCAGCGGCGGGTCGCAGTTCGCGTTCATCGGCGTGGTGGCCGGCGGCGGTAGCGGTGCTGCCGCAATGTCCGCGTCGGCGCTGCTCGGAATCCGAAACGCCGTCTACGGCATGCAGATGAACGCCATGCTCCGGCCGCGGGGCTGGCGGAGGCTCGCCGCTGCGCAGGTGACCATCGATGAGTCGGCCGCCACGGCTACCGGGCAGACAGTGCCGCAGGAGCGCGCCCGCGGATTTTGGGTGGCCGGGGTCGGCATATACATTCTTTGGAATATGTTCACGCTGGTCGGTGCACTGCTTGGAAATGCCCTCGGTGATCCAGCGCAGTGGGGCCTTGACGGCGCGGCAGTGGCAGCCTTCCTGGGGCTGCTGTGGCCGAGGCTGAAGGCGCGGGAGCCGGCGGCCATCGCCGTCGTCTGTGCGCTGGTGACTCTCCTGACCGTTCCCTTTGTGCCTGCCGGCGTGCCCATCCTGGTGGCTGCGGCGGTGGCCGCACTGCTCGGCTGGCTTAACGTCGGGCCTTCCGGAGAGGGACTTGAGCCCGACGTCGAACCCTATCCCGTGGAGGGTCGGCGATGAACCTCTGGATCTGGATCCTTGCCGCCTGCGCAATCAGCTACCTCACCAAACTCGCGGGCTACCTGGTCCCGGCGCGCCTCATGGAGAACCCGCGCATGACGAGGGTCGCGGGAACACTGACCATCGGTCTCCTGGCCTCGCTGACCGCAGTCAACACCTTCTCAAGCGGTCAGTCCCTGGCGCTGGACGCGCGGCTTGCCGCCCTGGCCGCGGCAGCGGTGGCGCTGTGGCTGCGGGCACCGTTTCTCGTCGTCGTGCTGGCCGGCGCCGGTGCGGCGGCTGTTGCGCGGCTGCTCGGGGCCCCCTGACCCGTTGAGCTGTCAGGACACGCCCCTTCTGAGTGCGGCAAAGCGGCGTGTCCTGCCGAATGAACGGGGGTTAGGCGGAAACGACGACGGCGGCAGTCGCCTCTGCGATGGCCGCCTCCTCATCCGTGGGCACCACCAGAACGGGGAACGCGGACTCCTCGGTGCTGATCTCGCGCGGCGAGCCTCCGGGCTTCTGGTTTTCGGCGTCGTCGATGTAGACACCAAGCGCGGCCAGCCGGTTCACCACCCGTTCCCGGAAGCGCCAGGAGTTCTCGCCGATCCCTGCCGTGAACACGAGTGCCTGTGAACCGCCCACTGCGACGTGGTAGCCGCCGATGTACTTCGCCAGGCGGTAGGACGCGATGTCCAGTGCCATGGTGCCGACGGCGTCTGAGGACTCCTCGATCGAGCGCATGTCATTGTGGCCGGTGAGGCCCTTGAGCCCGGATTCCCGGTTGAGCAGCCTGTCCAGATCCTCTTCCGAATAGCCCTCACGGCTGAGGAAGAGCAGGATCGACGGGTCGATGTCGCCGGACCGCGTCCCCATCACCAGACCCTCCAGCGGTGTGAATCCCATGGAGGTGTCGATGCTGCGCCCGTTCTGCACCGCGGTGACGGACGCCCCGTTGCCCAGATGGGCAAGAACGCCGGTGAACTCCTCCGCCGGCATGCCGAGCAGCGCAGCGGCGTGCCGCGTGACGTACTCGAAGGACGTCCCGTGGAAGCCGTACCTGCGGATGCCGAACTTCTTGTAGAGCTCATCGGGCACGGCATACCGCCACGCGTGTTCGGGCAGTGTCCGGTGGAAGGCGGTGTCGAAGACCGCCACCTGTGGCATGTCCGGCCACCGCTCGGCGATCGCGCGGATCCCCTGCACATTCGCCGGGTTGTGCAGCGGAGCCAACGGATTGAGCCGCTCGATGGCGCGGATGATCTCGTTGGTGATCAGCACCGGTTCGCTGAACCGCTCCCCGCCGTGGACCACCCGGTGTCCGACGGCGTCGATCGGCCTGCCCTGCAGGCTGGCTTCCAGTTGCTCCGTCACGCGGTCCAGCGCCTCGGTGTGATCCGCGGGGCCGCCGTGCGCGCTGTCACCGATGCGCTCGATCAGGCCGTTCGCCAGCCGTTCGCCCGTGCCCGAATCCCGGACCTGGTACTTGAGCGAGGACGAGCCCGAGTTGATGACGAGGATGATCATGACTTCTCCTGCTGTGGTGTGCCCTGCGCCTGGACGGCGGTGATGGCGACGGTGTTCACGATGTCTTCAACGGTGCAGCCCCGGGACAGGTCATTGACCGGCTTGCGCAGGCCCTGAAGGACCGGCCCGACGGCGACTGCACCGGCGGACTGCTGGACCGCCTTGTAGGTGTTGTTCCCAGTATTCAGATCAGGGAATATAAACACGGTGGCCTGTCCGGCAACGGAGGAACCCGGCAGCTTGGACTGGGCAATCGATGCGTCGACCGCGGCGTCGTACTGGATGGGACCTTCGACGGGAAGGTCCGGCCGGAGGGAGCGCACCAGCTCCGTTGCCTTTCGGACCTCATCCACAGCGCCGCCGTAACCGGACTCGCCGGTGGAGTAGGAGAGCATGGCGACACGGGGCTCGACGCCGAACTGTGCTGCCGTCTCCGCCGACGCAACGGCGATGTCCGCGAGTTGTTCCTCGGTTGGGTCAGGGTTGACCGCACAGTCGCCGTAGACCAGCACCCGGTCCCGGAGCAGCATCAGGAAGACGGAGGACACAATCTTCACGCCCTCCTTGGTCTTCACGAACTCCAGTGCAGGCCGGATGGTGTTGGCGGTGGTGTGCGCGGCGCCCGACACCATGCCGTCAACATAGCCGAGCTGGACCATCATGGTCCCGAAGTAGGAGCCGTCCAACATGCGGTCCCGGGCGTCGTCGAGTGAGACATTCTTGTGCGCGCGGAGGCGTGCGTACTCGGACGCGAACTCCTCGCGCAGCCCAGACGTGGCCGGGTCCAGCAGGGTCAGCCCGGACAGGTCGATGCCAAACCCGGCGGCTCGCTCGCGGATCTGCGACTCGGAGCCGAGGATGGTCAGGTCACAGACATCCCGCCGCCGCAGGATCTCGGCCGCACGGAGGATCCGTTCGTCGAGACCCTCGGGAAGGACAATGTGCTTCCGGTCGGCGCGGGCCTTCTCGATGAGCTCGTGCAGGAAGCGCAGCGGCGTCATCCGCACCGGCCGCGGCAGCTCGAGCCGTTCAAGCAGTTCCGTGGAGTCCACCTGCCGGGCCCACACACCGAGCGCGGCCGCAGCCTTCCGCCGGAGCCCGGTCGCAATCTCGCCGCGCACCTCACTGACATGCTTCGCGGCAGTGTAGGTGTCGTCGTCGACCGCGAATACGGGGAAGCTGGCGTGCGCCAGCAGGGCGAGGATATTGGGATCCGGGGCGAGGCCGCCGGTGAGGATCATCCCCGAGGGCACGGGAAACTCGGGCGAGAACGACGACGCGACGGTCGCCACGAGCACATCCGCCCGGTCCCCGGGCACGATCACCAGCGCGCCGTCGGTCAGCAGTTCGAGGAAGTGATCCACGTTCATGGCGGCCACGCGAATGGAGGACACGTCGCGTTCGAGTGACGCTCCGCCGGCGATGTGGCGGGCCTCCAGCGCATCCGCGACCTCCGCGATGGTCGGCTGGGAAATCTCGCTCAGCTCGGGGATGACATAGACGGGCCGGCCCGATTTCCCCGGCCGGACCTGCTCGCGGATGGCCTCGACCGCGTCCTCGGCCGCACGGTTCACCATCATGGCCAGCAGCGAGACCCGCGCGGCGTCGAGTTCCCTGCGGGCGACGTCGACGGCGTCCGCAGCCTCCGCTGCGCTCATGTCCTTGGCGCTCACCACGGCGAGGACCATGGCTCCCAGGTTGTTGGCGAGCCGGGCGTTCAGGTCAAACTCGACGGCGGCGTCCTGGCCGCTCAGATCAGTTCCCTCGACGATGATGACGTCACAGGACTGAGCGATCTCGCTGTAGAGGGCAACGCACCGGGCATCGATTTCCTCACGTTCCCCGGATACGAGGAGAGCCCGCGCCTCCGCCCGCGTCATGCCGCTGCGTGCTGTCTTTTCGGTCAGCCCGAATTCGCGGCGCATGAGCAGGACCATCGGATCCTCTGCCCCCTCGTCCGCCTCCGAGATGGGCCGCAGGAAACCTATCCGGTCCGCGTGCCCCTGGAGCATGCTGGCCAGGCCCAGGGAGATGAGGGATTTGCCCGAGCCGGGGGCCATGGCACTGACATAAATTCCGCGGGTGGTCATTAGTTCATCCTGCACGATCGCGGATGCATAGTCACTGCCTCCACCACGTGCGCTGCCTTACTCCGGAGGCGGGTTGCCGACGTCGTCAGGCCGGTTGTTCGATGGTCTTGACGGTCGGGCGCGGCTGAGTAATCTGGCCTCCACCATCTCAACGCTGAGGAGCATGCCACCATGGACGACGGCGCCCACACCCAGGATGAGGAAACCCGCGGCAAGGCGTACAAGCTCGCCCCCGATGAGGGGTCGGCCCACTGGTTCACCAATGCGCTGGTAACCATCAAGGCCGGCGGAGCCGAGACCGGACAGCGCCTCACCATCGCCCAGATCCTTCACCCCGCAGGATACTCACCTCCAACGCACAGGCATCTTGTGGAGGACGAGTCCTTCTACATCCTGTCCGGGACCGCCCTGTTCGAAAGCGACGGTGAACGCTTCGAGGTGGGGCCGGGGGACTTCGCCTTTCTTCCGCGAGGATCGGTGCACACCTTCGCCGCCGGGTCGGACGGACCGTTCAGCTGTCTGGTCATCACGGTTCCGGCCGGATTCGAAAACTTTGTGGCAGAAGCCGGAACGCCGGCGGAGAGAAGGGAGCTCCCCGATCCGGTGCCCGGAGACGGCGCTGCGCTCGCCGCTATCGCAGCGCGGCACCAGATCGAAATCCTGGGGCCGCCGCTCAGCGCCCGTGAAAACCCGTGACCCACGCGGCCAAACCTGACAGACTGGTTCCATGCTCGTAGCCTTCTCAGTTGCCCCGTCCGGCCGGCCCAGCGGCGCTCAGGAAGACACCGCCGAAGCGGCTGACGGATCAGTCCATGCCGCGGTGGCCGAGGCGGTGAAGATCGTGCGGGATTCAGGTCTGCCGAACTCCACCAGCTCCATGTTCACCGAGATTGAAGGTGAATGGGATGAGGTCATGGATGTGGTGAAGCGCGCCACCGAGGCGGTCGCAAAGTACGGCAGCCGGGTCTCCCTGGTGCTCAAGGCGGACATCCGGTCGGGCCGGTCCGGGGAGCTGACCGGGAAGGTGGAACGCCTGGAGCGGGCGATCGAGGAGATGGATGAGTACCAGGGGCACTCATGAGCAACTGGGCAGAGGTTGACGGCTTCCTCAACCGCACCGTGGTCAAGCCCGACGACGCCCTGTTGGCTGCCGTCGAGAACACCCGTGCCGCGGGGATGCCCGCCATCGAGGTGACTGCCGGCCAGGGCAAGCTCCTCATGCTCCTGGCGCGGCTCCATGGGGCACGGCGCGTGCTGGAAATCGGCACCCTGGGCGGCTTCAGCACCATCTGGCTCGCCCGCGGAATTCCCGAGGACGGCACCGTTGACACCTGCGAGCACGAGCCAGCCCACGCAGAGGTGGCACGCCGCAATCTGGAGGCGGCCGGCGTCGGGCATAAAGTGACGGTTCATATCGGGGCTGCCCTGGAAACACTTCCCACGCTCACCGGACCATACGACCTTTTCTTCATCGACGCTGACAAGGCCAACAACCCGCATTATCTGGAGTGGGCGGTGAAGCTGTCCCGGCCGGGCTCTGTGATCGTGCTGGACAACGTGGTGCGAGGCGGAGCCGTCCTGGACGAGGGCGGGGATGAGGACGTCAGGGGCATCAGAAAGGCGCTCGAGATCCTCGGAACCCACCCGCGTCTGGAGGCGACCGCTCTGCAGACGGTGGGGTCCAAGGACTGGGATGGGCTCGCGCTCGCAATCGTCACCTAGGAGCAGCGGCGGCGCCTGATCTGTCACGCCGGACCGGGAGCCTCCTGCCCGGGCGATAGCATGAACGCCATGGTCAGCATCCGCCCGCTCCGCGTCGAAGAGCTCGAGGCTGCCCTGCGGATGAAGAACCAGGGATGGCGCCAGGCCTACCGCGGGCGGCTCAGCCCGGAGATCCTCGACAGCCTGGATGACACCGTTGACGCGCAGGCAGAAGCGTGGCGGCTCGGCTTCGATCCCCAGGACGATGTCCCGTCGGTCGCCGTGAATGGGAACGGCCGTATTGTCGGTATCGCCGCGGGCGGTCCCGCGCGCGGGGAGGACCCGCCGGCCGCCGTCGAGCTGTTCATGCTCTACGTTCTCGAGGAGTATTACGGCACCGGTCTGGGACAAGAGCTGGCAGCGGCGGTAATCGGCGACGCCGCAGCCTGCGTCTGGGTGCTGGAGGGCAATGAGCGGGCCATCGCCTTCTACCGCAAGCTCGGCTTCGCCCCGAATGGCGAGCGGGAGCAGCTCTCCGACCGGTGGAACGGGCTCTCCGAAATTCGGATGGTGCGTCCGGCATTGCGAGGCACGCCGTACGTCCCGGACCGGGCAGCACCGGCTGAGGGAGCAGGTGTCCGTGGGACGTCAGCGGGAGCGTAGGAAAGCGGAGAGCCCCGACGGCGGGCCGGTTCCGGGCATCCA
>NZ_KI914594.1:41236-45468 GCF_000520475.1 Arthrobacter sp. 35/47 | reverse complement strand
GCATCCACTCCATCGACACCGGAACCTGTGAGCTGGTCCCGGACAGGTTCAATCCCAACGGCTGGGTGCTGCACATCAACGGCGTGCCGAGCTCCCACATCGACCTCGCGGACCCCGAGCGGCTGGACTTCGAGTACATGCGGTGGATCGGCTCCCTGACCACCTCGCAGTGGCCGGTGACTTTCCGGCTGCGCGCGCTGCATCTCGGCGGCGGGGCCTGCTCACTGGCGCGGAGCTTCGCCGCGAGATTTCCGGACGCACGGCAGGTTGTCGTCGAACTGGACGGCGCGCTGGCGGAACTGGTGCGTACGTGGTTCGACCTGCCGCGTGCGCCGCTGCTGCGGATCCGGGTGGGGGAAGCGCGGGCCGTCACCGAATCCATCTCGGACAGCAGCCGTGACCTCATCATCCGGGACGTCTTCGCGGGCAGCCGTACCCCGGTTCCGCTGACCACACTGGAGTTCGTTGAACAGGCCAGGCGCGTCCTCGACCCGGCCGGCGTGTACGTCGTCAACTGCGGCGATTCCCCTGACCTCGCGACGGCGCGCCGGGAAGCCGCGACCATTTCCGCCGCCTTCACGAATACCGTCATCATTGCCGACCCCGCGATGCTCAAGGGGCGGCGCTACGGAAACGTCATCATCGCCGGAAGCGATGCCGCGCTCGGTGAGGATCCGGGCCTCGCCCGCGAGCTGCTCGGCGGAGGGGTGCCTGCTCATCTGTGGCGGGGCCAGCAGGTGACCCGCTTCATCAGCGGCGCCCCAGTCCTCCGCGACTAGTTGAGTTGTCAGGACACGCCGCTTTCCCGCACTGATAAGCGGCGTGTCCTGCAAAATAAACGGGTTCAGCCGCGGCCGAGCAGCCTGTCCTCGAATGCGTCCGTCGCGGCGCGCAGGGCACCGACCACGGCCGCAACCGCCGGCTGGCGCAGCGAGTCCGGCCGCGCCACAAGCCAGTACCCCAGCCGCTCCGCGACCTCCTCCGGCAACAGCCGCACCAGGTCCGGGTGCAGGTTCGCCATGAAGCACGGCAGCAGCCCGATCCCGGCACCGGCCCGGGTCGCCTCCACGTGTACAAAGACGTTCGTTGAGCTGAGCGAATCCTTCATGCTCGGCAACAGGCGGCGGGGTGCATCGAGGCTGTCCACCTGGAGCATGGAGTCAATGAAGTAGACCAGCGGATGCTCGAGCACCTCGGTGATGGTGGACGGCGTGCCATATTCGGCCAGGTACTCCCGCGACGCGTAGAGCCCCAGCATGTACTCGCCCAGCCGGATCGCCTCGGCCCGGTGCACCTGCGGCCGGCCCACCACCACCTCAAGGTCCAGCCCGCTACGGGTCTGCGACGCCCGCCGGGTCGCCGCGACAATCTCGACGCTCAGCCGGGGATGATCCCGGCGCAGCCGTGCAAAGGCAGGAGCCGCGATGTAGGCGCTGAATCCGTCCGTGGCACTCATGCGTACGACGCCGGAAAGCCGGCTGGCGCCGTCGTCGTTCCCTTCCAGCGCCGACAGGGCGCGCGCCACCTCCTCCGCGGCCGCCACTGCCCGAAGACCGAGGTCGGTCAGTTCCCACCCTCCGCTCGCCCTGACGAGGACGTGGCCGCCGAGGGAACGCTCAAGCGCCGAGATCCGCCGGGACACCGTGGTGTGGTTCAGGCCCAGCGTCTCGGCCGCCGCGGTGAAGCGGCCGGTGCGTGAGACCTCAAGGAGGATGAGCAGGTCATCGGACTGGAGAGTCATGTGTGCATTTTCGCAGATAAGCCCTGCGGTACTGGGCATTGATACGCACGGTTGTGTGCAGCCATACTCAATGAGGCCCATAGCGGGTGACAGCCGTCACAAGCGCAAAACCTCACCGGATCAGCAACCACGATCCAGACGTACCAAGCGTGTCACAGCCGACACAGAGAAGGAGTAGTCCATGAGCGTCAGCTCACGCCCCGCCCATCCCGGGGGGAACCAGACCGGGACCCCGGATGAGACGCCCACCGGTCTCAAAAAGATCGTTGCGGCGTCCATGGTGGGAACCGTCGTCGAATGGTATGAGTTCTTCCTCTACGCCACCGCGGCCTCGCTCGTGTTCGGCATCGTCTTCTTCCCCAACGCCGATACCCCGCTGGACGCAATCATCGCAGCGTTCCTGACCTACGCCGTCGGCTTCGTTGCGCGTCCGCTGGGCGGCATCTTCTTCGGTCAGATCGGCGACAAGCTAGGCCGCAAGCACACCCTCCAGGTGACCATCATCCTGGTGGGCGTAGCCACTTTCCTGATGGGCTGCCTGCCCGGCTTCAACTCCATCGGCTACTGGGCGCCGGCCCTGCTGGTGGTCCTCCGCTTTGTCCAGGGCTTCGCCGTGGGCGGCGAGTGGGGAGGCGCCGTACTTCTCGTCGCCGAGCACAGCCCCAACAAGTCGCGCGGTTTCTGGTCCAGCTGGCCCCAGTCCGCTGTGCCGGTCGGTAACCTCCTGGCCACGGTTGTGCTGCTGACCATGTCCTCGATCCTGCCCGAGGACGAGTTCCTCGCCTGGGGCTGGCGCGTAGCGTTCTGGCTCTCCGCGATCATCGTGGTGATCGGCTACTACATTCGCACGCACGTCAGCGAATCCCCCATCTTCCTTGAGGCACGCGAACAGGTGGAGCGCGAAAAGGCCATCAGCTACGGCGTCTTCGAAGTTGTGAAGAAGTACCCCCGCGGCATCCTCGGCGCCATGGGCCTGCGGTTCGCGGAGAACATCCTGTACTACATCATCGTGAGCTTCTCGATCGTGTACCTCTCGCAGGTCCACCAGTACAACACCAGCTCGCTGCTCCTTGCGCTGCTGATCGCCCACGTTGTGCACTTCCTGGTGATCCCGCAGGTCGGCCGGCTGTCGGACCGCTTCGGGCGCAAGCCGGTCTACCTTGCCGGTGCCATCCTCGGGGCGAGCTGGGCGTTCTTCGCCTTCCCCATGTTCGACACGCTCAACCCCGTGATCATCATCCTCGCCGTGACCATCGGACTCTGCTTCCACGCACTCATGTATGCGGGCCAGCCGGCGATCATGGCGGAAATGTTCCCCACCCGCATGCGCTATTCCGGCGTCTCTCTCGGCTACCAGGTGACCTCGATCCTCGCGGGCTCCCTCGCGCCGATCATCGCCACGGCGATCCTGCAGGAAACCGGCTCCTGGGTGGGAGTGGCCCTCTACGTCCTCGGCGCCAGCGTGGTCACGGCCATCGCCGTCATCACCCTGCGCGAGACACGCGGAACCTCACTCCGGGACATTGACGCCGCGGATGCCGAGCGTCACGGAATTCCCGTCGGCAGGGAAAGCTAGCCATGCCTTCGGCACACAGGAACGACGACGGCGGCCTCCGCCCCACCGAAGAGCCGCCGTCGTCGGACTCCGGTTCCAACGCCGGCCCGCTCGCGGGCCGGCGGGCGATCGTTACCGGTGGTGCGAGCGGAATCGGGGCGGCCTGCGCCCGGGAACTAGCCGCTCAGGGTGCGTACGTGGTGGTGGCGGACCGCGACGCCGAGGGTGCCGGCGTCGTTGCCAAAGAAATCAAAGGGGAGGCCTGGGCAGTGGACCTGCTGGACACGGCCGCTCTGGAAGAGCTCTCCCTTGACGCCGACATTCTGGTGAACAACGCGGGAATCCAGGTGGTGCAGCCGATCGAGCAGTTTGATCCGGCCGATTTCAGGCGCATCCACACGCTCATGCTGGAGGTACCCTTCCTGCTGATGCGGGCGGCCCTGCCGTCGATGTATGCGAAGGGTTTTGGGCGGATCATCAACGTGTCCTCGGTGCACGGGTTGCGGGCGTCGCCCTTCAAGGCCGCGTACGTCTCGGCCAAGCACGGGCTCGAGGGGCTGTCCAAAGTCGCGGCGCTGGAGGGTGGGCCCCATGGGGTCACGAGCAACTGCGTCAATCCCGGCTATGTACGGACTCCGCTCGTGGAGAACCAGATCGCCGACCAGGCGCGACTGCACGGCATCAGCGAGGACGAGGTGCTGGAGCGGATCATGCTCACCGAGAGTGCCGTCAAACGGCTGGTGGAGCCTGCGGAAGTGGGCTCGCTGGTGGCCTGGCTGGCGTCCGGCCAGGCCGGCATGGTGACCGGTGCGTCCTACACCATGGACGGCGGCTGGTCAGCGCGCTGAACCTTCCACGCACGTGAATCAGCAGGACACGCCCCGAATGCAGCGGCAAACGGGGCGTGTCCTGCTGATTCAACGGAAGAGGCGGGGG
>NZ_KI914594.1:0-41136 GCF_000520475.1 Arthrobacter sp. 35/47 | reverse complement strand
ACGCCGAGCAGCTGCTCGATCGGGCCGATCCCGAAGAACACCACAAACGCCCCTGCGACGGCCCACATGAGCGGGTGGATTTCCCTGGCCCTGCCCTGGAAGGTACGCACCAGGACATACGCGATGAATCCCGCGCCGAGACCGTTGGCGATCGAGTAGGTGAACGGCATCAGCGTGAAGGTCAGGAACGCGGGAATGGCGATGCCCCAGTCCTGCCAGTCGATCCGGCCCACCTGAGACACCATCATGAAACCGACGACGACGAGGGCCGGCGCCACTGCCTCGAACGGCACCAGCGAAATCAGTGGCGTGAAGAACATCGCGACGAGGAACAGCAGCCCTGTCACGATGTTGGCAATGCCGGTGCGTGCGCCTTCACCGATACCCGCTCCGGATTCGACGTAGATCTGGTTGGAGGAGACCGAGCCTGCGCCACCGGCCACGGCGCCGAGGGCGTCCACGATGAGCACGCGGTCAACCCCGGGGATGTTGCCGTGTTTGTCCACCAGCTTCGCCTCGTTGGCCAGGCCCACCATGGTGCCCATGGCGTCAAAGAAGATGCTGAGCAGGATGGTGAAGGTCAGCAGCAGGGCAGCGGTTGCTCCCAGACTGCCGAACGCACCGAAGACGCTGACGCTGCCGATGAGGCTCAGATCCGGGAATCCGATCCAGGAACCGGAGGGAAGCTCCGGAACAACGAGTGACCAGCCCTGGGGATTGGCGCCCTCCGGTCCGACACTGGGCCCCACGTTCGCGACCGCCTCGACGATGACCGCGAGGATGGTCGCTGCGATAACCCCGATCAGGATTCCGCCGCGGACCTTCCGGACCACGAGGGCGATCGTGAGGATCAGGCCGAAAACAAACACCAGGGTGGGCCAGCCCAGCAGCACACCCTCGAAGCCCAGCCCTACCGGCACAGTGGTTTGGGCGACGTCGGGGATGCGCCGGACGAAGCCCGCATTCACCAGCCCGATCAGTGCGATGAACAGACCGATGCCGACGACGATCGCCGTCTTCAGGCTTTCCGGTACGGCATTGAAGACAGCGGTGCGGAACCCGGTGAGGACGAGGATGAGCATGGTGAGCCCAGCCAGCACCACCACTCCCATCATGTCCGGCCAGGTGAGCTCGGGATTTGTGGCGACCGTGATCGCCACAAAGGCGTTGACGCCCAGGCCCGTGGCAAGCGCGAAGGGGTATTTTGCCCACGCGCCCATCAGGATGGTCAGCACGCCCGCAACGAGGGCGGTCACGGCTGCCACGCGCTCAAAGCCGAGGCTGGCTCCACTGGCGTCCGCCCCGGCGAGGATGAGCGGGTTGAGCACCACAATGTAGCTCATGGCGAAGAAGGTGGCGATGCCGCCCCTGATCTCCCTCGAATAGGTTGAGCCGCGGGCTGTGAGCTGAAAGTAGCGGTCCATTGCGGTGCGCGATGCAGGCACAGGTATTCCTCTGCTGGTGGGGGGAGTTCGCTGAAAAGTCTATCCAATGTGTAGCCCAGGAACCTGCCAGACGGGTCCCGTACGCTTGGATCATGAGTGAGTTCCCCGCAGCAGCTGCAGCATGTCACACGGCACGTCCAGGCACACAGCTTTTCCGGTACCTGGCCCTGCTCCTGGCCGGCCTGCTCCTGGCCGCCGGCGGGTTGATCTTCGGATCAGCCACTGCCGCCTCGGCACATGACGAGCTGAGCGCGTCCGCACCAGAGGCCGGGGCCACGCTTGAGGCTGTCCCCGAGGTAATCGAACTTACTTTTACCAACGTTCCGGCGACGATCGGCTCGGACATCCAGGTTCTCGACGAGAGCGGTGAGGACTGGGCCGAGGGGGAAGTGTCCATCACCGACGCGGTGGCCACCCAGGCTGTTCGCGATGGCGCTCCTGCCGGGAACTACACAGTGAACTGGCGCGTCGTCTCCGCTGACTCACATCCCATCGAGGGGACCTTCGAGTTCACGGCCACCGGCGGCGCTGCACCTGAAACGCCTGCCGCTGCCGAGACTCCAGCGGACTCCGAATCGCCCCGCGCATCGGCGGGAACGGCCGGCCCTATTGAGACCGCCGAACCGGGCGCGCTTGATCAGGAACCGGCCGCGGGCTCTGATGTGTCCTGGGGTGTGATCCTCATGATCGCGGTGCTGATCGCCCTCGCCATTGTGCTGGCGCTGGGTGCGCGGCGGAGGCTCCGGCAGGGCAACAGCGGCGACGCCGCATAGGCGCTTTCTCAGCCGCTGGGTCTGAGGCGGGGAATGGTCTCAGGCAGTAATGGCGGACCGGCGCTGGGCTGAACCGCTCACGGCGACGGCGGCCAGCACGGAGCCCTTGACCGGCTGGATCGCCTGGGCCGCCCGCGCACCCTGCGTGACGATCGAATCACTGATGAGTTTCGCCTGACGGACAATTTCCCTTGTTGTGGGCGTCAGGACATCGCCGACACCGATGAGGTAAAGGCCGATAGCGCGCAGGGCCGCCTTGATATCGCTTCCCAGGGCCAGCCCGAGGGACTGCACAAAGCGACGCAGCTGGTTCTGAGGGTACTTGGTCAGGACCACATGGTCAGCGAGCAGGACGCCGTTCCGTGTCTGGACTGCCCACTTCTTGGCGCCCAGCACGGGCGCTGGAAGGACCTGGGAGTAGCCCACCATACAGAGGCCCTCCGCCACGGTCTCCTGCCGGATGTCCAGGGAATGGCTTGACGCGTAGCAGCGCAGCAGCCGCAGCAGTTCCGTCCGTTCAGACAGGGACACGGAGTCCGTCATGATGGTGCGGTTGGGGCCCGAATTGAGGCACTCCACACTCTCGACGACGATGGACTGGACGCCGCGGCGGCTCAGCTCGCTGGCGACGGCCAGTCCGGAAAGCCCGGAGCCGATCACCACGGTGGTTGTGATCTCTGCGGCGGCGGGCATGAAGGAATCAGCGGCCGCGCGGGTGGCGGGCTCCGGCATCATCGGTGAAAACCTCCTGCTTGAAGGAGAATTCCGCACAGCCCGGCGCCTCTTCCGGGCTGTGCGGACACTTGGCTGCGAACGGGTCAACCAAGCGCACTGAAAGCGGGCGGGAACCCTTTGTGGAGACCATCCGCCCGATAACGATTCTCGAAGCCTATATAACTTTTTGGGTGCTGAATAGACCCCCTACTGAAGAGTAGGCTAGAAATAACCGGACGGCTGAGCGATGGTGTCAATGTGGTCCAACCGCAAGGAGGCGGAACATGAATGAAGCTCACGTGCCGGGTGCACCGAGGCCTTTCGAGGGGCGCGGAATAGTTGTCGGGGTTGATGGCTCCGACCAGAGCATGTGCGCGCTGGTCTGGGCCGCGCATGAGGCCGAGCGGCGCCAGACTCCGCTGCACGTAGTCACCGCCTATACCGTTCCGGTCTTCGCCGCCTCGAGCATGGACGCAGGGTACGCAACCGTGGATGACTCCGTGATCCGCGAGGGTGCGCAGGCTGTCCTGGATCAGGCCATCGGGAAGATCGTTGGGCACCACTCCTTGGACATCGTGCCGCGCGTGGAGAGCGGCGATGCAGCCGGTGTCCTGCTGGAGCTTTCCGAGGAAGCCGAACTCATGGTCGTGGGATCGCGCGGCAGGGGCGGCTTCGTCGGACGTTTGCTGGGGTCCGTCAGCTCGGCGCTTCCGGCCCACTCCAAGTGCCCCACCGTCGTCGTGCCGCTTTTTTGTGCTCCGCGGCTCGATGAAGCGGGCGTCTCGGCGCCGAAGCCCAAGGGGGAGCCGTGCCCCCGCGCGGAGGAGGTCGAGAAGGTTGTCGTCGTGGGAGTCGACGGCTCAGAGCAGGCGCGGATGGCCTCGCTGATGGCCGCAGAGCAGGCCGAGGCCCGCAGGCTCCCGTTGCGGGTAGTGTGTTCGCTGCCGCCGTTCACCGGTTCCCTGGCGTGGATGCCTACCCCTGTTGACCGCGATGCACTTCATGCCGAGATCATGGTGCAGCTCGACGCAGGCAAGGCCTGGCTGCAGAGCCACTTTCCGCAGCTTGAGATTTCGGTCGAACTGCTCGACGGGCCGCCGGTGGAGGTGCTCATCGAGGAATCCCGCAGGGCCGAACTGGTTGTGCTCGGAACCCGCGGGCGGGGCGGGTTCGCCGGCATGCTCCTCGGCTCCACCAGTCAGGGCGTGCTGCACCACGCGAAAGGCCCGGTGCTGGTGGTACCGGACCGCGAGGATCCGCGGTTGGCCGACCGTGAGAAGTTCGGGCCGATGGCCGCCTAGAAGCGGGCCGCGAGCGGGTTGAGCGCGCCCATCCCGCTCATGTTTGCGAGGTTCACTTCCACAATGCCCTGGCTGGGGTTGAGGGCGTTCACCACGGTGTTGTTGCCCACGTAGATCGCCACGTGCCAGATCCCGGCTCCCTCGCCCCAGAAGACAAGATCACCGTACTGCGCCTGGGAGAGCGGCACGTGGGTGCGGGCGGCGTAGTACTGTGCCGACGCCGTGCGCGGAAGTGAGATCCCGCCGGCAGCAAACGCCTGCTGGGTCAGCCCGGAACAGTCGTAACCGCGTGGACCGTTGCCGCCCCACTGGTAGTAGTAGGGGGCCCCGATCCGCGCCCGGGCGTAGTTGACCGCGGCGGCCACTCCGCCGGTATTTGTTGCGGGGGGAGCGGGTGGTGGCGGGGTGGGCTTGGGTGCCGGAGCGGGAGGCGCCGGAGCGGGAGCCGGAGGAGCCGGTGCGGGCGCTGGCGGGGCAGGAGCCGGTGTGGGAGCCGGCGTCGTTGGCCGGGGCGCGGGAGCATTCGGCCTCTCGGAGGCAGGTGGCTGCACGGGAGCAGGAGCTGTCTGTGGCGCCCGCGGGGCAGCGGGTTCAGCCTCAACCGGCGGGACCAGTGTGGGAGCTGCCGATCGCGGTGCCGCCGGCGCCGCGGGCAGTGCTGCCGCAGCTTCCGCGGACGCCGCAAGAATCCGCGCCAGCTCCGCTTCACGCCGGGCCTGTTCAAGCCCGGCAATCCGTTGTTCCTCCAGCGCGGCCGTGGTGTCGCGCAGCTCGGCAAGCTGGGCGACGAGTGTCGCGCGTTCGGCCTGCTTCTGCTCCACCAGGGAAGCGGCGGTTGCCATGGCGGCCTCGGTCGCAGCGCCGGCCGCTTCCGCAGTTTCGGCTGCTTCGGCGGCTGCCTCTTCCGCCTGACGCGCGTCGGCCTTCAGCGAGTCGAGCGAGCTCGCTGCCGTTTCGGCCTGGCTCACGGTCCGCGACCGTGAGGCAGCCATCCCCTCGACCGTTGAGGCCTGGTACATGATGCTGCCCGGATCCTGCGCAAAGGCAAGCAGGCTGCTGTCCGGCATGATCCCGCCGGCGCGGTAGATGTCGGCGGCCAGTTGCCCCAGCTCCGAGGACGCCGTGCGGTAGGTCTGTTCCGCCTCTGAAGCCAGCGCCGAAAGCCGTTGTGCTGCAGCCCGCCGGTCATCCAGCTCGGCGAGGGCGTCGATGTAGGCACCCTGCGATTTCATCGCCTCAACCTGTGCGGCCTGGAGCTCAGCCGCAGCGTCTTCGAGAATGCCCTCGATCTCCGTGACGAGTTCGCCGGTCCGTGCGGTGCTGTCCTCCGCGGCCCGGATGTCTTCCGCTGTGGGGATGGCAGGGGCGCCGAAGGCTGAGGAGGGCGTCAGGCTGACGGTGAGGAGCGATCCGGCGAGCATGGCGGCGAGTACGGGATACCCGCGCGTTGTAAAGGTGTGCAGCATGACTCGATCCTCGGACGGTAACCAAACATGTCCGAGGATATGGCCACAAATGTCACATTGGCAACATTTGTCACACCAGTAGCATAAATAACACGACGGTCATTTAGGCCGATTCAGCGTTTGGCGGCGTGTCGGGCGTGTTCACGCGTGCTGCCGGCTCTCATGGATGGCGTGCTCCAGCGGCTCCAGCTGGAAGGTGCAGTGCTCGGTGTCAAAGTGGTTGCTGAGGCAGTGCACCAGCCGGTCAAGCATCCTGTCCACACCCTCCGCGTTGAGGCTTTCGGCGTCCACCACCACGTGGGCCGAGAACACCGGGACGCCGGACGTGATGGTCCAGGCATGGATGTCATGGGCATCCACTACCCCCTCGACAGTCAGGATGTGTTCGCGGATCATTGCAGGGTCTACGCCCTTGGGCGCAGATTCAAGCAACACGTTGATCACATCACTGAGCAGGCTCCACGCCCGGGGGAGGATCATGACCGCGATCAGGATGGAGGCGAGGGCATCCGCCTGCCGGAACCCGGTCACTGCAATCACGACGGCGGCAACCACCACCGCTATCGACCCCAGCAGATCTCCCAGCACCTCCAGATAGGCGCCGCGGATGTTGAGACTCTCCCGGTGCCCGCCATGCAGGATCATGAGGCAGACCAGGTTGGCCGCGCCGCCGAGCAGCGCCGCGATCAGCATGATGTCCGTCCGCACCTCGGACGGCTCACCCAGCCTGCGGAACGCTTCGATCATGATGACGACGGCGATCACCGCCAGCAGCATGGCGTTGGCGAGCGCGGCGAGAACTTCCGTACGCTGGTAGCCATAGGTGCTGCGCGCCGTCGCCGGACGGCCTGCGATCCAGGAGGCAAGGAGTGCGATGAAGACGCCGGCGGCGTCGGAGAGCATGTGGCCCGCGTCGGCGAGCAGGGCCAGCGACCCGGACAATGCGGCACCGATCACCTGGATGACAACTACGGAGAGCGTGATCACCACAACCAGCACCAGGGATTTGCGGTGTTTTCCGGTGGCGGTGACCGGATGCCCGTGAGTGTGTGCGCCCATACAACCAGTATGAAGCCCTGCCCGTTCCCGGGCCCCGGTTATCCCCAGCCCAGATCGTGAAGCCGTTCGTCATCGATCCCGAAATGGTGGGCAACCTCGTGGATGACGGTCACGAGGATCTCCTCGACCAGTTCCTCGCGGCTCTCACACATCCGCAGGAGCGGCTGGCGGAAGATGCTGATCCGGTCCGGCAGGGATCCCGCATCCCACCAGGAGTCCCGTTCCGTGAGCGGCGTGCCTTCATAGAGGCCCAGCAGATCGGGATCAGGCTCTTCACCGGGACCCGGCTCGAACTCCTCCCTGACGAAGATCGCCACATTGTTCATCGCACGGGCCAGCCGGTCGGGGATCTGGTCGATGGCGTCATCCACAGCCGATTCGAAGTCTTCAAGGCTCATGTCGATGGGCACGCAGGAAACTCTACCGCCGCCTCTTCCGGAGGCCGGGACCGGTTTTGTGTAATCGAGACCGAGGCCCTATAGTTTTAGAGGTCCACAACGAGGAGTAAAGCACTTGTGTGGTCCAGGCCCCCATCGTCTAGCGGCCTAGGACACCGCCCTTTCACGGCGGCGGCACGGGTTCGAATCCCGTTGGGGGTACGCAGGAGTGGTTCGAGGCACCGTAACGGTGCTGGTAGGATAAAACTCTTGCAAAATCGCAAGGCCCTGTAGCGCAGTTGGTTAGCGCGCCGCCCTGTCACGGCGGAGGTCGCGGGTTCAAGTCCCGTCAGGGTCGCTGAGACGCCGGAGCAATCCGAACGTCGACGGTGATCATCACAAGATGGTTGCAAGGCTCTGTAGCTCAGTTGGTAGAGCGTTCGACTGAAAATCGAAAGGTCACCGGATCGACGCCGGTCGGAGCCACCACTGAAAGCCCCTGGGAAACCGGGGGCTTTTGCTTTGCCCGGGTGCGGGAGAAGAGTTGGCCCGTTGACCGTTAATACCGTGGAGGGTTGCCGGCAAGCGGAAAGGCTCCACCGAACACCAACCAACGGCCGGAGCGGGAAGGACCATCAGCGTGAGACTGCTGTTCGCGGTGGCTGCTTCGAGTGCCCTGGCCCTCGCGGGCTGCGCCGGTGCCGCTCCGGAGGCGACGAGCACCCTGAGCATGCCTGTCGAGTCTCCCACGCCGCCACAGACGGCTCCCTCCGGGCCCGCCCCAGGGCTTGCCGATGAAACCGGGAACACCGTCCCCGCCATGGAAGACTGCCTCATCGTGGCGGCAGGGGTGTCATCGATGATGCTTGCGCCGCTGAGCTTCATGGGTGATGAGGATCCGCAGACCATGGCGAAACTCGAGGACCAGCTGCACCATCTCCACGGCAAAGTGCCCGACGAGCTCAAACCGCACTTTGCCCGGGTAGGCGATGCCGCGGAGAGCGGTCCGGACGGGGCCGGACAGTTCGACGAACCCGCTTTCCGGGAAGCGCTGAAGCCGGTGCAGAAGTGGCTCGCGGACCACTGCAGCGAACCCGTTCGCTGAGCCTTAACCCTCCCGTGTCAAAGGTTCAGCGGAAGGGTTAGGCTGGGCGGAAAGAGAAAGGGTGCCAGCATGGAGAACGAGCAGGAGGTCCCGCCGGCGGGCATGGTGCCGGTCACGGCGTCAGCAACCGGCAAGACAACCATCTCGGAAACGGCCGTCGGCAAGGTCGCAGCCCTGGCCGCCCGCAAGGTGCCCGGAGTGTATGCGCTCGGCAGCGGTACCGGCCGTGCGCTCGGAGCGCTTCGCGACGTCGTCGGTGCCGGTGATCTCGCCCAGGGCGTCCACGTGGAAGTCGGGGAGGTCCAGGCCGCCGTGGACGTCAATCTCGTCGCCGAATACGGCTACCCGCTCACCGCGGTCGCCGACCAGGTCCGGGCCGCGGTCTACGCTGCGGTAAGTGAGCTCGTCGGCCTGCAGGTCATCGAGGTGAACGTCGAGATCAATGACGTGCATGTGCCCGGCCTGAATGATCCAAAGAGCACCGACAAGCCGCGCCCGGCGGCGAGCTAAGGAGACACCATGAACCTCACCGTCGTCGGGATCCTCGTGGGCACCGTCCTGGCTTTCGCTGCGCTCATCTTCCACTTCTGGGGTTTCCTGCTGGTGGCCCTTTTCATGGCTATCGGCGCGTTTGTCGGCAGGGTCGCCGAGGGGAAACTCGACCTGCGCAGTGTGCGTGATGCCCTGGCCGGACGCCGCTCATCATCGTGACCGCCGCTCCCTCCGCGCCTGAGCGGCTCGCCGGTCACAACCGGATCAGCACGCAGGCCCTCACCAGCACTGCCTGCGCCGTCGCAGCGGATGTCCTCCGCGTGCCGGTCCGGGACATCCGGGCCAGCTGGTTCGACGACGCCGGCTTGCTTGCGCTGAGCCTCGCCCTGCCGATTGCGATTCCCTCCCTGCACCGCGTCGCCGCGGATCCGGCAGCCGTGGAGGTGTTCGGCGGATCCGTGCAGGAACGCGCGCACCGCGCCAAGGCGGAAATCCTCGAGCGGGTCATGCGCCTGAGCGGATCGCGCCTCAGCCGCGTGGACATCCGGGTCACCGGCGCCCGGGTGTCTGACGGCGGGAGGGCCAGGTGACGGACGAGACAGAGCGCCTGACCGCCGAGATCATCCGGCGGGAAACACACTCGTCACGTGCTGTACCGTCCACGATCCTGGCTGTGCTGGTGATCCTTGCCTCCCTCTACCTGATGCTGGAAACGGCGCTGAAGGCACTGGGCCAGGACCCGTGGTTGCTGGCGCCCGAGGACGCGGCCGGCTGGGTCGGTTCCCTTCCGGCCGGTATCTCGCCGAGCGTGCTGGCTGCGGCCGGCGCGCTGGTCTTCCTGCTGGGACTCTTCTTCTTCCTCGCCGCGGTTCTGCCGGGCAGGAAGGCGCGGCTCAGTATTCCGAACAAGCGTGCCGCCGTCGTCGTCGATGCGGAGGTGCTGGCCTCCTCGCTGGCGCGCCGTGCCCGCGTGGCTGCCGGCGTCACGCCGGACCAGGTGCTGGTGACCATCGGCCGGCGGCTGGTGGAGGTGCAGGTGCGGCCGACGTCGGGCATCCCGGTCAGCGCGCAGGTGGTGCAGACTGCCGTCGAGGATGAACTGCGCCGGACCGCCGTGGACCCTGTGCCGGAGGTCCGCGTGGCAGTCGCGGAGTCAGGGGTGATCGGGCAGTGAACCAGACCCCACGGACCCTCAACCGGATCCTCCTGGCGGTGTTCGGGCTCCTCCTGATGGCAGCCGGAGCGCTGGCGATGGCTCTCACTACTCCGGCGGTTGCCGCGTGGTGGCAGTCAACCGCTGCCCGGGCCGGCGGCACCATCGGCGGGGTGCTGGAGTCCACCACGCTTCCGGGCCAGCGGGACAGCTGGCTCTGGATCGTGGCGGCGCTGCTGCTGGTCCTGCTGATCATCCTCATGGTCGCGTGGGTGGCCAACCAGGGGAAGGGCCGCTCGGGGACGCTTGCCTATGACGACAGCGACACCCCGGTTCCCGGCAGCGTCACCATCAACGCCGCAGTGGCTGAGCAGGCACTGAAGGCGGCTCTCAGCGAGCGTGTGGACCTGGTCAATTCCGCCGTGTCCACCTATGAGTTCAGGAACCGGCCCGCGCTGAAGGTGAGGGTCTCCCCGCGCCAGGGGGTTGCGCCGGATGTGGTGGCAGATGAAGTGTCGGCGCTCGTCACGGCACTCGACGCTGCGCTGGGGGTCCAGACGCCGGTATTGATCAGCATCAGCGGCGGCGCGCGCACCCGCTTTACGCGTGCCGAGCGGGTCCGCTAGACGAAAAAGCGGCCCCTGGAAGTGAACTGGTCACATCCAGGGGCCGCTTCGGCCTGGTGTCAGTGGCGCTCAATCCAGACAGCGCTGTCCGGCAGCAGCGTCTGTCCGGCCACTGCATCTTCCGCACTGGCCACGACCACGACGCCGGCGGGCAGCTGGATCGGTGCCTCACCCATGTTTGCCACCAGCAGGATGGACTCATTGGTGAAGGCGACCACGCCGTCCTCGGGGCGATGCTCGGGCGCCCACTCGATTGCTCCACGGCCGAGCATTCGCCCGGAGCGCTCCGACAGTGCCGACTTCACCATCTCGTGAACCGATCCGGGCCGGCCCACCTGCACGTCCGCCGCGTACTCCGCGAAGGAGGCCGGCTGGGGCAGCCAGGGGGCGGCAGCGCCGTCGTCGTTGGTGGTGGTGAAGCCGAAACCGGGAGCGTCAGCCTTCCACGGAATGGGCACGCGGCAGCCGTCCCGGCCGCGCTCAACGCCCTCGGTGCGGAAGAACGCCGGGTCCTGGCGGACGGCGTCGTCGAGCAGGGTGTGCTCCGGCAGGCCCAGCTCATCCCCCTGGTACAGGTAGGCCGAACCAGGGAGCGCCAGCATGGTGAGGATGCCCGCGCGGCCGCGGCGCAGCCCCAGGGCTTCATCGGGCTGCTCGTCCAGTGGGCCGACTCCCTTGGGAAGCTGTGTCGGATCCTGCAGGCCGAAGCGGGTGGTGTGCCGCACGGTGTCATGGTTGGACAGCACCCAGGTGCTCGGCGCCCCGACGTTGCCCGCCTGTGTGAGCGATTCGACGATGCTGGCGCTGAGCCGCCCGGCATCCCACCCGGCACGCAGGAAGTCGAAGTTGAACGCCTGCTGCATTTCGTCGGCGCGTACGTAGTGGAAGAGCCGCTCGGCCGGTTCCACCCAGGCTTCGGCGACGAGCATCCGGTCGCCGGGGTATTCGGCCAGGACGCGGTTCCAGCTCCGGTAGATTGCGTGGACGCCCGGCTGATCGAAGTACGGCGGTGTGGGTTCCGTTGCGGTGGCTTCCTCGAGTGCGTCGGGGTTCTTCACATCACCGACCATGCTCTCGCGGCCGGCCCAGTCGGGCAGGCCC
The DNA here is from genome assembly GCF_000520475.1 of Arthrobacter sp. 35/47. Lineage (NCBI taxonomy): Bacteria > Bacillati > Actinomycetota > Actinomycetes > Micrococcales > Micrococcaceae > Arthrobacter > Arthrobacter sp. 35/47. Next base: position 29,524 of record NZ_KI914594.1, on the reverse strand, counting down.
TCGGCCTTGACCAGGCCGTGCGCCACGTCGATGCGGAAACCGTCAACACCCCGGTCAAGCCAGAACCGCAGGACGGAGATCATTTCATCGTGGACCTCGGGGTTCTCCCAGTTCAGGTCCGGCTGCTTGGTGTCGAACAGGTGCAGGTACCACTGGCCGTCAGCAACCCGCGTCCAGGCATTGCCGCCGAAGATCGACTGCCAGTTGTTCGGGGGCAGTTCGCCGTTCTCGCCGCGCCCGTCCCGGAACATGTAGCGGTCGCGCTCGCGGGAACCCTTCGGGGCGGCCAGGGCAGCCTTGAACCACTCATGCTCATCGGAGGTGTGGTTCGGCACCAGGTCCACGATGACCTTCAGGCCACGCTGGTGCGCCTCGGCGAGCATGGTGTCGAAGTCGGCAAGCGTACCGAACCGGGGGTCAACGTCCCGGTAGTCGGCGACGTCGTATCCGGCGTCCGCCTGCGGTGACACATAGAAGGGGGAGAGCCAGACGGCGTTGACGCCGAGATTCTGCAGATACGGGAGCTTGCCGGTAATGCCGTGCAGGTCGCCCATGCCGTCGCCGTTACCGTCGGCGAAGGAGCGGGGGTAGATCTGGTAGATGACGGCGTCTTCCCACCAGGCAGTTGTTTGTTTGCCGGGTGCGGGTGCGGCTTGGAGGGACACGGATAACCTTTCGATAAACTCGCGGAGCTCTGTATGTAAGCGCTTGCGTAACACCAGAGAGCTTACTAGAGTGACAGGCATCACTCAACGGGCGGTATGCGATTCCGCCTTCTCACTGGAGAGAAGATGTACATGAAGAACAAGAAATCTCTAGCCGCAGCAGCATCCGCGGCAACTCTCACTCTTCTGCTCTCGGCCTGCGGTGGCGGCGGATCCACCGAAGGCGGCGGTCCTGCGGAAGAGGGTCTCGAAGACCGCGGCCCCATCACCTACGTACAGGGCAAGGACAACAGCGGTGTTGTCCGGCCACTGATCGAGAAGTGGAATGAGGAGCACCCCGACGAGGAGGTGACCTTCAAGGAACAGACCGATGAGGCTGACCAGCAGCATGATGACCTCGTCCAGAACTTCCAGGCACAGAATGCTGATTACGACGTCGTCTCCGTGGACGTGGTGTGGACCGCCGAGTTCGCTGCGCAGGGCTGGATCCAGCCGCTTGAGGGCGACATGGCCATCGACACCGAGGGCATGCTGCCTGCAACGGTGGATTCCGCAACCTACCAGGACACCCTGTACGCGGCTCCCCAGCACTCCGACGGCGGTATCCTTTACTACCGCTCGGACCTGATTGAGGAACCGCCCACCACCTGGGACGAAATGATGGAAATGTGCTCCATCGCCGAGGAAAATGACATGGGCTGCTACGCAGGCCAGTTCGCACAGTATGAGGGCCTCACCGTGAACGCTTCGGAGGCCATCAACGGTGCCGGCGGAACCGTCATCAACGAGGCGGGTGAGCCCACCCTCGATACCCCGGAGGCAAAGGCCGGCCTGGAAAACCTGGTGGAAGCATTCGAGTCCGGCAACATCCCGGCAGAAGCCATCACCTACACCGAGGAAGAGGGCCGCATCGCGTTCCAGGAGGGCAACCTGCTCTTCCACCGCAACTGGCCCTACGTCTACAGCCTGGCAACCACTGAGGAATCCTCGCAGGTCAAGGACTCGCTCGGCATGGCCCCGCTCCCGGGCGCCGATGGTTCCGGTGCGTCCTCACTGGGCGGGCACAGCCTGGCGATCAGCGTGTACTCGGACAACAAGGCAACCGCGCGCGACTTCCTGGAATTCATCACGCAGGAAGAGCAGCAGCGTTTCTACGTAACCCAGGGTTCGCTGGCTCCGGTGCTGGAGAGCCTGTATGACGACCCTGAGCTCGTTGAGCAGCTTCCGTACCTGCCGGTCCTGCGCGATTCCATCGAGACGGCCGTTCCGCGTCCGGTCACACCGTTCTACCCCGCGGTGACCACTGCAATCCAGGAAAATGCCTACGCTGCGCTCCAGGGACAGAAAACTGTCGATGAGGCGCTGACGGATATGGCGGCTTCCATCAGTCAGGCCGGTTCCTGACGCACACCACAGCGATGGCGGGAGTGCATCCAGCGCTCCCGCCATCGGTACCTGCTTGTACTAACCGGCACGGTTGCCGGGACTGAAAGGACGGGTCATGGCCACACGTCTGGCAGTGCCACCCAGGGGCAAGAAAGACCCCAACGCGAAGATGCACCACCAGGCGGCGGAGAGCGCTGACCGCCGGGCGGCTTCCAAGAACAAATGGGCAACAATCCTCATAGCGCCGACCCTGATCCTGCTGGGCATCGTGATCGTGTATCCGATCATCAGCGGTATCGTCATGTCATTCCAGGCCGACTCCGGGCTTGACCCGGAGACCGGTCTGTTCACCGACGGAGGCTTCGCCGGTTTCACCAACTACACCGCCTGGATCCTGCAGCAGTGCCCGGCGGCCGGCGGCGGCACGGTACCCTGCCCGCCAGGAACCCTCGAGTCCCAGTTCTGGAACGCCACCGGGATCACCTTCTTCTTCGCTGCCGTCACAGTGACCCTTGAGACCATCATCGGGTTCTGGATGGCGCTGATCATGGCCCGTTCCTTCAAGGGCCGCGGCCTGGTCCGCGCCGCTGTTCTGGTGCCCTGGGCCATCCCCACCGCTGTCACCGCGAAGCTGTGGTTCTTCATCTTCGCTTTCCAGGGCATCGCCAACGAACTGTTCAACACCTCGATCCTCTGGACGGGTTCCGAATGGCCGGCCAAATGGGCCATCATCATCGCGGACGTCTGGAAGACCACACCGTTCATGGCCCTGCTCATCCTCGCCGGGCTGCAGATGATCCCCGGGGACGTCTATGAGGCAGCGAAAATGGACGGTGCCAGTACGTGGCAGCGGTTCCGCTACATCACTCTTCCGCTGGTCAAGCCCGCCCTCATGGTCGCGGTCCTGTTCCGTGTGCTCGACGCCCTGCGCATGTACGATCTCCCCGCCATCCTCACCGGCGGCGCCAACGGAACCACCACGCTGTCAATCCTGGTGGTCAACCAGATCCGCCAGGGCTTCAACAGCGCGGCGGCGCTATCCACGCTGACATTCATCATTATTTTCATCGTCGCGTTTATCTTTGTCAGATTCCTCGGGGCTAACGTGTCTGAGGGCTCCGGCGTGATCAAGAAGGCGAAGGTCACCAAATGACACAGGCAGTAGCAACCCCGTCGGGCGGTGCCACGGAGATGACCCCCGGGCGCCGGGCCGCAGCTTCCCGTGAACGGTGGGCTGCGATCCGGACCTACATCAGCGCCGCGATCATTGTCATCTGGTGTCTCCTCCCGTTCTACTGGATGATCATCACGGCATTCCGGGATGTCGCCTTCACCTATGACACTGCGTTCTACCCGACGCACGTCACGCTCGATAACTTCCGGACGGCGTTCGCGACCGACGCGGGCAACAACTTCACGCTCGCGCTGTTCAACAGCTTCTTCATCGGTGCAACCACCACACTGATCGCGCTGGTTGTGGGCGTGTTCGCTGCCTACGCCCTGGCGAGGATCGACTTCCGGTTCAAGTTCGTCATCCTCGGCGTGATCCTCGGTGCGTCGATGTTCCCGGGCGTCGCCCTGATCACCCCGCTCTTCCAGCTCTTCACCGATATCGGCTGGATCGGTTCCTACCAGGCGCTGATCATTCCCAACATCTCATTTGTCCTGCCGCTCACCGTGTACACGCTGACGGCATTCTTCCGCGAGATGCCCTGGGAACTTGAGGAAGCGGCGCGCATCGACGGCTGCACGCCCGGCCAGGCGTTCCGTAAGGTCATCATGCCGCTCGCGGCACCGGCTGTCTTTACGACGGCGATCCTCGCCTTCATCTCCGCGTGGAATGAGTTCCTGATTGCCAGCCAGCTGTCCAGCGACTCGACGGCGCCGGTCACGGTGGCCATCGCATCCTTCGCCGGCAGCCAGCCGCAGCAGGAGCCGTACACCGCGGTCATGGCGGCGGGAACCATCGTGACCATTCCGCTGGTGCTGCTGGTTTTGGTCCTGCAGCGGCGTATCGTTGCCGGCCTGACCGCCGGAGCGGTCAAGTAGGGCATGGTCCGTGGCGAATAGACGCAAAGAGCGGTTGGCGGAGAACCTCGATATCCTGATCGGGTTTCTGGGGTTCTTCGCCGTCGTGCTGGTGGTCGTGATCATCACCATCCAGCTGCGCCGGGACAATGCCGCCATGTGGTCGGTGGCGCTGCTCACGATCGTGCTGAGCATGTGGGGGCTCTTCAAAATCAGGCCGCGCGAAGACAGGTAAATACTGAGGGGGAGGGTGCTGCACCGTGGTCATCATTGAGGATGTCGCTGTAGCTACCGGAGTGTCCACCGCCACGGTTTCCCGCGCATTGCGGGGGCTGACGGGGGTCTCACCGGCCACCCGGGCGAAGGTCCTGACCGTCGCGCGGGAGCTGGGCTACGTGCCGTCGTCCTCCGCCTCCGGCCTGGCGTCGGGGCGGACCATGGCCATGGGCGTCCTTCTTCCCTCCATTGAACGGTGGTACTTCTCGGCGATGCTGGACGGAATCGACCGGCAGCTGCGCACCGCGGGGTATGACCTGATCGTGTTCAGCCTGGGCGGGTTCGGCGGGAACCGGGAACGGGTGTTCCACCGTTCGATCCTCCGCAAACGCATCGATGCGCTGATCGTGATGTGCATGGAGCTGACCGAGGACGAGTACCGCTCCCTGAGGGATCTGGATTCGCCCACCATCGTGGTCGGCGGGAGCGTACAGGGTGTGCCGCACGTGAGCATCGATGACCACGCCGCGGTGCGGGACGCCGTGGAGCATCTCATCGCGCTGGGACACACGCGTATTGGGCATGTGCGCGGCGGCGACTCCTTCGGTATGTACTTCGACGTGCCTCGCATCAGGAATGACGCCTTCAAGGAGACCATGGAAGCCCACGGGCTCCCGGTCCGGGAGGAGTGGTCCGTCTTTGGGGACTTCCGGTTCAAGGAGGCCAAGATTGCCGTTACGGCGATGCTCGCCGACGCCGCTGAACGTCCCACCGCCCTGTTCTGTTCATCGGACGAGATGGCGTTCGGGGCCCTGACCGCGGCGGCCGAGCTGGGAATCAGCGTTCCCGGGGAGTTGTCGGTGATCGGCATTGACGATCACGAGTTCGCTGATCCGATGGGCCTGACCACCGTCCGCCAGATGCCCGAGGAGCAGGGCGCCTACGCGGCCGAGCTCATGCTTGCCGAACTGGAGGGGAAGAAGCTGGAGGGCGGGCCGGTGACGCAGCCGCATGAACTCATCGAGCGCGCCTCGACCGGCCCGCCACTGCACTGAACGGTACCGGCGTCTACGCTGGAGGAATGGCTACCGAGCTCCTCTACCTTGACGATTTCAACGTGCTGACCGCTTCAGCCACCGTTACCGCCGTAACCGCGCTCGACGACGGCCGGACGGACATTGAACTGGACCGCACCTGCTTCTACCCCCGCGGCGGCGGACAGGACTGGGACACCGGCACAATCCGCGCTGGAGACGACGCCTTCACCGTCCAGGAGGTGCGGCTCGATGAGCACCAGGTGGTGCACCACCTGGGTGAGGGAAATCTGTCGGTGGGTGCCGCCGTCGTACTGGAGGTTGATGCCGAGCGGCGGGCCGTTAATACCCGGCTCCACTCCGCGGGTCACATTGTGGACCTCGCGGTGGAGCGGCTCGGGTTGCCGTGGATGCCCGGGAAGGGCGCGCACTATCCGCACATGTCCTTCGTGGAGTACAACGGTGAGCTGCCGGGTGACGCCGAGGAGATCCGGCAGCGCGTGGAGCAGGAGGTCGCGGCCGTGATTGCCGAGGGCAGCCGCAACGAGATCCGCTTCATGCCGGTGGCCGAGATGGGCGATTACTGTCGGCACGTCCCGGACAATATCCCGACCAACAAGCCCGCCCGGATTGTGCTCTACAACGCGGATTTCGGCGTGCCCTGCGGCGGAACCCATGTGCAGGACGTTGCCGAGGTGGGGAAGCTCAACATCACAAAGGTCAGGTCGAAGAAGGGCATCACCAAGGTGTCCTACGCAGTGGACGGCCTCAACTAGCTAGGAGGCGCGGGCGAGCTGGCGGATGGGGACCCACCGCGAAGCCAGCCGCCGGTATGCCGCGGCGGCGCCGGTCATGTCCGTTTCGGCGAGGCACTCGATGCCCATCCGAACGTCCATGGGGGACTCATCGGGGAACACGAGATCGGCCACCGGCCCGTAATCCAGTTCGACGACGGCGTCGCGGCGGAAGGTCTCAAGCCACTCGGTGATCTCGGTCAGTTCCTCCAGCAGGTCCAGCTCCGGTGCGGCGATGGCCAGGTTGGCCACTGCCCGCCGGGCCCGGTCGATGCACTCGCTGATGGTCACGGAGACCCGGACGGTGTGGACCTCGCCGTCGTCGTCGATCACTTCCGTGAGGTCGTCCTCATGGATGAGGACAAACCAGGCGAAGGGGACGCCCCAAGTGGCTGAGCGGGTGTGCAGCTTGGCGGTGGATTCGGTCAGTGTCTCCGGATCCAGTCTCGCCTGGTGCGCCTCACGGGCAACCTCGGGAAGGAGGACATCCAGGAGCGGGCCACGGATGGTCTGTTCCAGGGACTCGGCGGCCAGGAAAGTCCGGACGGCCAGCTGGTTGGGGCAGTAGAACGGGGCGGTGGTGCCATTGCTGCGCGGGAAGTGCAGTACCCGCACCAGGTCCTGCGCATGGTGCGGAAAGGGATCCGACACCAGGCGCGTGATGCGCCGCAGCGCATCGGCGCGGTCAAGCTGTTCGGTGACGCGGCGCTCGCGGGTGCGCTGTTCCAGGATGGCCAGCTGCTGGGCATCGCTGAAGGCGTCCAGGGGCTCGTAGACCCGCAGGAAGGAAACGTAGGGGAAACTGCGGCCCGCGCCCGGCACGTCCGCCATGGGTCAGGCCAGCTCCACGATGACCGGTGCATGGTCGGAGGCGCCCTTGCCCTTGCGCTCCTCGCGGTCGATCGACGCCCCGTTCACGCGCTCGGCCAGGGCGGGGGAGGCGAGCACAAAGTCGATGCGCATTCCCATGCGCTTCGGGAAGCTCAGCTGCTTGTAGTCCCAGTAGGTGTACACGCCCGGTCCGGGAGTGTGCGGCCGGACGACGTCCGAGAAGCCTGAATCCTCGAAGGCGTGGAAGGCTGCGCGCTCGGGAGGGCTGACATGGGTGTAGCCGTTGTTGAGGAACAGGTCGATATCCCAGACATCCTCATCCCGGGGCGCGATGTTCCAGTCACCGGTCAGCGCAACCTGGGCCGACGGGTCGGATTCCAGCAGCCCCACGGCGTGCTTGCGCAGGAGCTCAAGCCATTCGATCTTGTACGCCATGTGCGGGTCACCGAGCGCGCGTCCGTTCGGCACATACAGGCTCCACACCCGCACTCCGCCGCAGGTGGCGCCGATCGCTCGGGCTTCCTGGACCGGATCCGTGTCCTTGCCGAACACGGGCTGGCCGGGGAATGTCCGCTCAACGTCGGTCAGGCCCACGCGAGACGCTATGGCCACGCCGTTCCACTGGCTCACGCCGAAGTGCGCCACCTCGTAGCCGCTCTTCTCGAACATGTCCCAGGGAAAGTTGTCGTCCTTGCACTTGGTTTCCTGGATGGCAAGGACGTCCACATCGGAGCGGTCGAGCCACGCCTCCACACGGTCGGCACGGGCTCGGAGGGAATTGACGTTCCAGGTCGCAATCTTCACAGTGGCTACGTTACCCAATCGGCGGGTGATGCTGATAAGCGTTCCGACCCGTGCCACGGCCCGGAATCAGCGGTTCAGTGCTGCCGCCACCACGAGTCGTGGATGGTCACCGGAACCGTGCGCTTGTGGCGGGTCATCAGGTAGCGGCGTTCGATGAGCTGTGCCGCTTCCTCCGGGACGTCCCTGCCCTCGAGGTAGTCGTCGATCTCGTTGTAGGTGAGGCCCAGTTCGTGTTCGTCGGTCTGGCCGGGCTTGTCATCGAGCAGATCGGCCGTGGGAATCTTGTTGTAGAGGCGTTCCTCGGCGCCGAGGTCCTTGAGGAGCTGGCGGTTCTGACGCTTGTTCAGCCCGAACAGGGGCAGGATGTCCGCGCCGCCGTCGCCGTATTTCGTGAAGAAGCCGGTGACCGATTCCGCGCCGTGGTCCGTACCGATGACCAGCAGGTTGTCGTCGCCGGCGAGCGCGTACTGGGCGACCATGCGGACGCGCGCCTTGACGTTGCCCTTGTTGAAGTCGGACATTTCGTTGCTTGCGGCGGCCGCGAATTCCCGCTGGAAACCGTCGACGGCGGGAGCAACGTTGTAGACCACTGACCGGTCAGGCTGGATGAACGCCAGGGCGGCCTGGGCGTCGTCCTCGTCATGCTGCACGTTGTATGGGAGACGGGCGGCCACGAAGGTGGCGTCCGCGCCGTCGGCCCGCAGTTCCTCCGCCGCCAGCTGGGCGAGTTTCCCGGCGAGGGTGGAGTCAAGGCCGCCGCTGATCCCGAGCACAAAGCCCTTGGTTCCGCTGGCCCGGACGTAGTCCTTCAGGAAGTCCACGCGCCGGCGGATCTCTTCCGCTGTGTCGATGGTGGGGCGTACGCCCATTTCGTCGATGATCTTCGCCTGGAGTTCACGCATACGGCCCACGTTACTAAGTTTTTGTCGCCGATCTGCCGTTATAACGCGTTCAAAGCAGCAGATCGGCGACAAAAACTTCTGGAGGGGGGTGCCCGGCTATTGCTTGAAGGCTGCGTCGAAGGACGACGACGACGGCGCGAAGTCGAATTTCTTGAGGAACGCCAGCGCCTCCGGCGCGCCCTCGAGGCGGTCCATGCCGGCGTCCTCCCACTCGACCGAGATCGGCCCGTCATACCCGATGGCGGTGAGGGCCCGGAAGCTGTCCTCCCAGGGGACGTCGCCGCGTCCGGTGGAGACGAAGTCCCAGCCGCGGCGGGGGTCTCCCCAGGGCAGATGTGAGGAGAGGATGCCGTTGCGGCCGCCGCCCATCCGCATCTTTGTGTCCTTGCAGTCCACGTGGTAGATCCGGTCAGCGAAGTCGGAGATGAAGGCCACCGGGTCGATCTGCTGCCACATGAAGTGGCTTGGGTCCCAGTTCAGGCCGAACGCCGGCCGGTTCCCGACGGCGTCGAGCGCCCGGCGGGTGGACCAGTAGTCGTAGGCGATTTCGGAGGGGTGCACCTCGTGGGCGAACCGGACGCCGCAGTCGTCGAAGACGTCGAGGATGGGGTTCCAGCGGTCGGCGAAGTCCTGGTAGCCGGCGTCGACCACGTCCTGGCTCACCGGCGGGAACATTGCCACGTACTGCCAGATCGAGGATCCGGTGAAGCCGACGACGGTCTTCACCCCGAGTTTCTGCGCAAGCTTCGCGGTGAGTTTCATTTCCTCGGCCGCACGCTGCCGGACACCCTCGGGATCGCCGTCGCCCCACACCCTCGGCCCCACGATGGTTTCATGGCGGAAGTCGATCGGGTTGTCGCAGACAGCCTGGCCCTTGAGGTGGTTGGAAATGGTCCAGACCTTCAGCCCGTTGCGTTCCAGGATGTCGAGGCGGTTCTGGATGTAGGCGTCATCGTCCCAGCGCCAGGCGTCGAGGTGGTCACCGGAGACGGCGATCTCCAGCCCGTCATAGCCCCACTGGCCGGCGAGTTCGGCCACTTTCTCGAACGGTAGGTCCGCCCACTGGCCGGTGAACAGGGTGAAGTTGCGTGCCATGTATTTCTCCTTCGTGTTTTGGTCAGGAAAGCGTGCGGGCGGTCGGATCCCAGTCTTCGGGCAGCGGCTCAGCAGCCACCGCGGAACTGCCGACCTCAACAAAGGTCCCGGTCTCCACTGATTCGGTGATGGAGGCCATGGTGTCCAGGACATGGAACGCTGTTTCGCCCTGTGCGCGGTGCGGGATTCCGGCGCGAATGGACCGGGCCAGGTCCAGGACACCGCTGCCCCGACCATAGGTGGATCCGACGGACGGCAGGGTCTCCCAGTCTTCGGCGCCGCGACGGTGAAGGCGGATGTCGCCGTCGAACCGGTTCGGATCCGGGAAGGCGATGGTGGCTTCGGAGCCGGTGATCTCCACGAAACCGTGGCGGGGCAGCGGCGAATCGAAGCTGAAGGTGCTCATGGAGGACGCGCCGCCCTCAAACTGGGCCAGAGCGCTCACATGGGTGGGCACCGTGACCGCGAACTCCTCCCCGGCACGTGGCCCGGAGCCGATGATGCGCGTCTCGCGTGACCGGGAGCCCAGGGCCGCTACCGTCTGGACCGCGCCAAAGGCCTGCACGAGGGTGGTGAGGTAGTACGGGCCCATGTCGAACAGCGGGCCTGCCCCCTCCTGAAACAGGAAGGCAGGGTTGGGGTGCCAGGCTTCGGGGCCGGGGGACTGCATGAGGGTCAGCGCCGTCAGCGGCACACCGATATCGCCGCGCTGGATCATGCGCAGGCCGGTCTGCAGCCCGGCGCCGAGGAAAGTGTCAGGGGCGCACCCCAGCCGCACACCGGCGTCGGACGCTGACTTCAGAAGAGTCTGCCCGGACTCCCGGTCGAGGGAGAACGGCTTCTCGCTCCACACGTGCTTGCCGGCAGCCACAGCACTGAGGGCGACCGGCACGTGTGCGGCGGGAGTGGTGAGGTTGACGATGATCTCGACGCCGGGATGCTGCAGTGCGTCCTCAACCGGTCCAAAGGCTGGGATCCCGAACTCCTCGGCACGTGCCTGGGCCGCCTCCGGAAACAGGTCCGCGACAATCTGGACCTGGATATCGGGAAATGCGGTGAGGTTGGTCAGGTATTCCTTGCTGATCACCCCGGCGCCAATGATGCCGACGCGCACCGGCCCGCTCATGCGCTGGCGCCGTTCAGGTAACGCAGGCTCTCCTCAAGGGCCTGGAACAGGTCACCTGCGCTGTCATCGAGCTCGACGACGCCCACCTCAACGGAGGAAGCGGCAGCCAGGACGGCCGGGATGTCCATGCGACCGGAACCCACGGCGACCTGCGACTTGTTGTCCCGGTCGACCGCCCCGTCCTTGATGTGGATAAACCGGACGCGGTCACCGAGCTTCCCGAGCAGCTCCGCCGGATCCTGCCCACCCACCGCCGCCCAGTAGGTGTCCACTTCAAGCACGACGGCGGGATCGAGCCTTTCGGCGAGCAACTCCAGTCCGGTGCGGCCGCCGAAGTCGGTTTCCACCTCCCACCAGTGGTTGTGGTAACCGACCGTAACGCCGTACTCGCCCCCCAGGGCGGCCACCTCATTGAGAGCCTGTGCGGTCTGCGCAATCGCCTCTTCCGTGCTCCAGCGGGCCGGGTCAACGAACGGGTCGATCACAGTACCGATGCCCAGCGTGCGTGCCGCCTCGAAGATCAGGTCACGGTCCCCGCTCAGCAGCGGCGCGTGGCCGGACGGAGCGGTGAGACCGTTACGGGCCAGGGCCGACGCAAGTGCTTCGGTGTTTGCCGCGAAGTTGTATGGCTCGACCCGTTCGAAACCGATCGAGGCAATCCTGTCGATGGTGCCGTCGAAGTCGGCGTCGAGGGCTTCGCGGACTGTGTAGAGCTGAACTGAAAGGGGCGGAGTAGGCATGGGTAGATCCTTTCGCGGGCGCGGAGGGTCGCCCGTTCATGTCAGCTTTCGATCCGCGGAACTTTTACCCATTCGTCCGATTGGGCCGACTGGATTATTGCGTCATCGATGAGGGCCACCTGATAGCCGTCCGCGAAGTTTGGACTGACCGACCCGCCGTTGGCGATGGCGCTGAAGAAGTCAAAGGCTTCGATGATCTTGGTTTCGCCGTAGCCGATGCCCAGAGCAGGAATGGGCCACAGGCCGTCACCATAGGGATGGGCTGGGCCTGTGTACACCGTTCTGAACCCCTTGCGGTCGGCCGGGTCGCCGGCAAAGCAAACCTGAAGTTCGTCCCTGCGCTCGTAGTTGAACAGGATGCTGCCCTCGGTTCCGTGGATTTCGAAGGTCAGGAAATTGTTCCGGCCGTGCGCATTGCGGGTCGCTTCGACGGAGCCCACGGCGCCATTATCGAAGCGAACCAGCGTCATGAACTCGTCGTCTACATCTACGGCGCCCTTTGGCCCTTCCGATTCACGGGCCTTGCCCAGGGAATCGGCACCCCCGCTCTGCAGCGGCCGCTCAGAGATGAAGGTCGACATAACCGCATTTACGGCAGCCACTTCACCCACCAGGTAACGTGCCATGTCGATGACGTGCGTCCCGATGTCGCCGAGCGCTCCGGAGCCAGCAATGGATTTTTGGAATCGCCAGGACAGGGGCGACGAAGGATCGGCGCTCCAGTCCTGGAGGTATGTGCCGCGGAAGTTTGTGATTCGACCAATCGCCCCTTCGTCAATGTATTTTTTGGCTAGGGCAACAGCGGGGGTGCGGCGATAATTGAATGCAACCATGTGCACCAAATCCGTGTTTTTCACGGCGTCGTACATGGCTTTCGATTCTTCCCCAGTACGCGCCAGCGGCTTCTCACAGATGATGTGCTTGCCGGCTTCTGCCGCTGCGATCGCGATTTCTGCGTGAAGATGATTCGGCGTGGCTATATCAACCACATCGATTTCCGGATCGTCGATGATGCTTCGCCAGTCCGACGTGGACCGCTCGAACCCAAAACGGCGCGCTGCCTCATTGGCGAGTTCGGGCGTTGCCTCGGCGATCGTCTTACGGACAGGCTGTGCCGGCGCCGGCCAAAAGAACATTGGCATGGCTGCATAAGCGAGCGAGTGCGCTTTGCCCATGAAGCCGCCACCGATAAGTCCTACGTTCAAATTGCGCATGATGTCTTTTTCCTTTGCTGTAACGATTGGCAAAACGTTGTTAGAAGTTCTAGTCCTTCAGGAGCTGGTCGAGGTACTTCTTGCTGATTTCCGCGGCCACTTTCGGGTGACCGTCGTAGGAATCGAGCTCCACCATCAGCCAACTGTCGTACCCGGATTCGCGGATTGCCCGGATGATGTCGGGGAAGTCCAGATCCCCCTCACCCAGCGGCAGGAACTGGAATGGGTCCAGGCGAACGTCTTTGAGGTGGACGTGTCGGACACGGTCAGGGTACCGGCGGATCAGTGCTGCCGGGTCCCCACCCCCCGCGGCTAGGTGGGCGGTGTCCGGGCAGAAACCGATACGCGTCTTGCCCATAAGGCGTTCCAGCTCATCAGGGCTTTCTACGATCGTTGACCGGTGCGGGTGGTACGTGGCGGAGAGCCCGTATCCGGCGGCGATATCGGTGACTTGGTTCAGGGCATCGCCCAGTCGCAGATAGTCATCATCGCTGGTCCCGGCAGCTTTCCTGGCACCTCCGCCTACTACGAGGCGCTCGGCGCCGAAGGTTGCGGCCAGTTCGGATGCGCGGTGGATGCGATGCAATTCATCGGGAAGAACATCCGCATAGATGAAGTTCGCCCCGCTGTAGACGCTTACAAGCTCAAGGTTTGCATCTTCAAGTGCGTCGATGAGTACCTGGGGTTGATCGGCATAGTCCACAAGGTTGCCATCGAACATCTCGGTGCCTGCGTATCCGGCTGCAGAGATGTCGCGGATGGCATCCTCCATGGACCCATTGGTTCGGTAGAAGAGGTCTTTGATGCTGGTGACGCCGACTGGGTGGCCGATAACTCCACCCCAGGTTATCGAGTGATATCCGAGTTTCATGACTAGCCTTTCAAGAGATTGATTGGTACCTGGGGGCTTTGACCGGCAGGGGGATCTCGGCCCAGGAACGCGAGGCCGCGGAGGCAAGGACAGCTTCGGTGAGTTGCGCTGAACGCAGGCCGTCGGCGAACGAGGGAAGCCCTTCCGGCCGTTTCCCATGTATGGCTGCGTGCATGTCCCCCACAAACGCGTTGAAACAGTCCTGATAGCCCTGCGGGTGACCCGCCGGCAGGAACGCGTACTCGGCCGAAGCGGACGCCCCGAGACTGTCATTGCCTGAGGGCAAAATCCGCGTGGATCTACTGCCACCAATCCAAAGATTCCCGGGGTTTTCCTGGTCAAAGCTGTAGGACGCTGCGGTGCCGTCGAAGGAGAACCAAAGCCGGTTCTTCCGTCCCGGCGACACCTGACTGATAACGAGCGAGCCTGATGCTCCCTGGTCGGTTTCGAAGAGGATGTTCGCACCGTCCTCGGTCATAACGGTTTTCATCCCCCCTTCCATAGCACGACGCGGGAACGCATTTGAGACGGTTGCTGTCAGTCGCACAATCCGATGGCCGGTGACAAACTCCATCAGGTCACACCAGTGAACACCAATATCGCCAAACGCCCGGGACCCTCCGCCCAGCTCCGGATTGACCCTCCAATTGGCTGCGTCGTCGGTGCTCAGCCAGTCTTGGAGGTAGGAGCCATGCAGAAGCCAAAGATTGCCACTCTCACCGGAGAGGATCCGCGCCCGCGCTTCCCTTATCGCTGGATAGAAGCGGTAGACGAAAGGGACAGCTGTGACTGTACCCGCTGCGTCGGCCGCTGCGCTGAGAGCCTGCGCCTCAGCAACGCTTGTGGCCAGGGGCTTTTCGCACACCACTGCTTTGCCTGCTTCGATCACTTTGAGCGCGAGCTCAGCATGCGAGTTGTTGGGGGTGCAGATATGGACAACGTCCACGTCGTCGGACTCAATAAGAGCGTCTGCGGTGGATGCTACGCTCTTGGCGCCTATACGGCGGGCGAAGGAGTCAGCTTTGGCGGAGGAACTGCCCGACACCCTGGTCACGGTGCCACCGGCGGTCCTAATGGCCTGTGCGTGGACTCCACCCATGAATCCTGTGCCGATAATGCCTGCTCGGACTGGTGAATTCATTGCCATTACTTCTTCCTCGCGAGTGCGACGGCCAGAATAATGATGGCGCCACGGACCACTTGCTGTTGGCTACTCTCAAGTCCCGCGAGGATGAGGCCGTTGTTGATTAGGCCTATGAGCAGGGCTCCGACAAGGGTGCCGACCACCCGTCCATGTCCGCCGAACAGGCTGGTTCCGCCAAGAATGACTGCAGCGATAGCCGAAAGCTCGTCACCTTCCCCCCACTGGAACCTCCCGGACTGCAGGCGCCCCGCATATAACATGCCGGCGATGCCAGCGGCACCACCCGAGATTAGGAGAACCTGAAACTTGATTTTCTTGGTATTGATGCCGGTGAATTCCGCGGCCGTGCGATTTCCTCCTGTGGCCACAACCTGGCGACCGAACTTCGTCCGGGACATGACAACCGCACCAATAGCAACGAATGCCAGACTCCAGAACAGCAGCCCTGGTATCGGTCCCACGTTTCCGGATCCAAAAAGCATGTTAAAGGTCCCATTCAGGATGGGTTGCGGAGCAGAGGCGGTGATCCATTGTGCGACGCCGGCAGCGATGCCGAGCATGCCGAGAGTTACAAGGAAGGAGGGAATGCTCAGAAGGCTGACCAGCGCACCATTGATCGCGCCCACAGCCAAGCCGACGCCCAGGCCGGCGGCTATGCCGGGCAGAAGTCCCCACTGTGCGATGGCCATGGCGGCACATACGCTCGATAGACCGGCTACCGACCCCACGCTGAGGTCGATTTCCGCGCACGCAATGACGTATGTCATACCGACCGCGATGACGGTGATGGTCGCGGTTTGCCTGAAGATGTTGAGGAGGTTGTTGCTGCTCAGGAACCCCTGGTCGCCCAGTAAAATCGCGAAGAGGAGGAAGACCACAACGAATCCGATGTAGATGACATACCGTCGCCAGTCGAGCCCTTTAGCTCGTTGGCTCATCTGCGATGTAGATAAAACTGCTCTTGGTGTGACATTCATGATCAGACTCCTTGGACTGCGAGTTGAAGGTATTCCTCGTCTGGGATCTCAGCCCGGTCGAGTTCCGCCGAAATGGATCCGGCTTTGAGAATGAGGACGCGGTCACTGACCGCGAGGAGCTCTGGATACTCGGAAGAGATCACGATCACCGCTTTACCTTCATCGGCTATCGCTCTGATTGCGGTAAGAATTTCGCTTTTAGTTCCGATATCGACCCCGGCGGTCGGTTCATCCAAAATGAGGATGTCCGGTTCTGTGCCGAGCCACTTGGCGAGGACGACTTTCTGCTGATTGCCTCCCGACAGGAGACGCACTGATTTGTCGGGGTGGGAAGTTTTGACGGCGAAGCGCTCGAGCAGTGAGGAGGATAGCGACTTTGCCGCCGCTCGATTGATGAATGGTCCACTCTTGACGCGGTCCAGAAGCGGAAGCAACAGATTTTCACGAACTGAGTGGTCGAGGACCAGGCCCTGTTCGCGGCGGTCCTCGGGTATCAGCGCGATCCCTGCATCCATAGCGTCGCGGGGATTGCTTATGCTCATTTTTTCCCCACGGATTTTGATGGTTCCGCTGCTTACCCGGTCAATCCCGAAAATGGCCCGGGTCAGTTCAGTGCGACCGCTACCCATCAGACCAGCAAGGCCGATAATCTCACCGGGACGGACAGACAAGGTCACATTGCGCACCCGGTCACCAGCGGTGAGCCCTTCGATCTCAATCAGGGGCGCTCCTTCACTGGTTGAGATATGGCGCGCCTGGTAGGCGAGTTGCCCTTCGATTTTCTTCCCGACGATGCCCTCGACAATTTCTTCGGGAGTCACCTCTGTAAGCGCCTTGGTAAACAACCATCGGCCATCGCGGAGTACGGTGATGCGATCCGCAATGCGGTACACCTCGTCCATTCTGTGTGAGATATAGATGATGGATATTCCGCGCTTTTTGAGCCGGTCAACAAGTTCGAAAAGCGCCTCTGCCTCGTGGCGGGCAAGGCTGGCGGTCGGCTCATCCATGATGAGTACCGTTGCGTTTTGAGCCAGTGCCTTCGCGATTTCCGTCAACTGCCAATACGCGGTTCCAAGATCGGCAATGGTCGCTCTCGGATCGACAGCGACCTCCATTTCCTCGAAGATCTTCGCTGCCCGACGTACCGATTCATGGTCCTGTATGAGGCCTCGGTTCATTGGCTCGACCCCAAGGAAAATGTTCTGCGCGACCGTGAGTGCCGGCACGAGGCTGAATTCCTGGAACACCATCCCAATGCCCGCTGCCTTTGCGTCGTGGATAGAGCTCAACGAAGTCTTCTCGCCGGAAATCTCCACTTCACCGGAATCCAGTTGGTACACGCCTTGGAGGATTTTCATCAGTGTGGACTTGCCCGCCCCGTTACCGCCAGCAAGGGCGTGCACTTCACCGGCGACGACGTCGAAGTCAACATCCTGAAGAACAGGCACGCCACCAAAGCTTTTAGAGATGGACCGCATGTGGACTGCTTTGACCTTTTCGGTCATGGCCTTACCTTTCGTTTGCCCGGGGGCCAGTACCGCTTAGGCCCCCGGGGTTCGCCAGTCCTAGTCCTTGTAGGAGTCCCGCAAGTCTTGCGGTGCTTCCTCGTGGTAAACCTGCTCCCAAGCTTCCAGCACGTTTTCGTGATCAACGGGGAGCGAGCTGAGCGCAACATAAGGGGGTGTTTCGCGGCCGAGCAGCGCCAACGCCGCAAGACGAGCCTCCGTGACTCCCTGATCGAATGGCACCTGAGCTCCAAGCCCGATCACGAGCTCGTCCTTTGCAAGTGCAATGGCCACGTTCTTGCCAAGATCCTCGGTGGCGATTTTCAAATCGGCGCGACCTGCAGCGCGTGCGGCTGCCATGACACCTTCAGCCGGGACGTCCCATACAGCCCAGATACCTGCAAGGTTTGGATATTGAGTAATCATTGCGTTGGCCGCACCCTGTGCATCGCCCGCGAAATCCGGGCCGGCGATACCCTGCTCCTCAACGATTTCGATGTCTGGGTATTCACTGGTGACGGTTTCTTTGAAGCCGTCATACCTTTGTTGTGTCACGAAGAAGTCTGCTTCGTGGTAAATGAGCCCGATCTGTCCCTGCCCGCCGAGCTCGCGAGCCATGAGGTGTGCCGAGGCCACCCCATTGCCGTAATTGTCCGCAGAAACCACCGAAGCATAGTCTTCGCCGGCTGTCAGGCCTTGCGGGACATTGTCCATAAATACCAGCTCAATTCCGGCATCGGCAGCCCGCTTGTATGCGGCGGATGTAGCGACCGGATCAGTCGGAATTGAAACGATGATATCGGGGTCCTGAACCATCACAGTCTCCAGGTCGGAGACCTGCTTGTCCGGCTTGAAGTCGGCGTCGGTGACGGCGGTGACTTCAATCCCGAGACGTTCAAACTCGCTCCGGAGACCATTGACTTGCGCGGTGGCCCAGTCGTTGCCGCCGTAGTGCATGACAATTGCCGCCTTTGCGCCTAGGGCGCTGACCGCTGCTACGTCTTCTTCGGTGAGTTCCACTTCACTGGCTGGGGTCGCCTCCTCTCCGTTCGGGCCGGCGCTTAGGACGGACTCCGAAATTTCCGCCAACGCTGCATTGGCTTTTTCGCTTATATCGGCGTTTTCGCTGGATGTCGCGGTGCTCGTTGTGCTGCAACCGGTCGCGGCGAGTGCGGCCGAGGCTGCCAGCGCAGCTAGACGATAGGTGAGTTTCATCATTGATCTCCCAGAGGTGGTGCCATTCAGGCCAAAGGAACGGCAGCGGCTTGAATCAGGGACCCTTTTCTGTCCTTGCTGATTCAGTGATTAGTGGAACACATCACAACTTATGCACGAATCATGCAAAAGTCAACCCCTTATGTACTAAACTATGATCGAGGACGAAAAGAAAGGGACGGCACTCATGGGAGTACTGGATGAGGGGGAGCGCACTCTGGACCACGTCCGAGGACTGCTTTCCCTCCTCGAGGCGGTGCGATCGGGTAAGGCTTCTACCCGCCCGGAGTTGGTCGAGTGCAGCGGCCTGGGCCGCAATGTTGTTGCGCAACGGGTCTCGACCTTGCAGGAAGCCGGGTTGTTCCGGGAGGGAAATCTGGCCCGTTCCAACGGTGGCCGAGCTCCTCGTCGGATAACGTTTTGCGCCGAGGCGGGGCTGATATTGAGTGCACAACTTGGTGCGACAAGCCTTGCAGTGGCGATCTCAGATCTTGCAGGCAATCTTTCCCACGTCCATGTGGAGGACGCCGACATCACAGATGGGCCTGAGGTTGCTCTTAGCCGCGTAAATGAGCTCTTCGCGAAGATGCTGAGCGCGCGCGAAGGCGGCGCGATGGTGTGGGGGATCGGCATCGGGCTTCCAGGGCCTGTCGAATTTGCAACCGGCCAGCCCGTGGTGCCGCCCATAATGCCGGGATGGAACGGGTTTGATGTCAGGGCTTACTTCTCCTCCAGGTACAACGCCCCGGTTTGGGCCGACAACGATGTAAATCTCATCGCTTTGGGTGAACTTCGCAGTGGTCTGGCGAAAAGTGACCTTGACTTTATCTGTCTTAAGGTGGGTTCTGGAATCGGCGCTGGGTTAGTTTCGCAAGGTCGCCTCCATCGCGGAGCCCAAGGCAGTGCCGGTGACATTGGGCATATTGTGTCTTCAGATTCCAGTGCAGTGGTCTGCCGCTGCGGGAAAAGGGGGTGCCTCGAAGCACTCGCAGGAGGCACAGCGGTAGGAATGCGCGGCGAGCAGGTGGCGCGGGCCGGAAACAGCGCCTTACTGGCTGCAAGGCTCCACGCCTCCGGGTCCGTAAGCGCCGAGGACGTAGCTGACGCAGCAGGTCGTGGTGACGCAGTAGCCCGGGATCTCTTACAGGAGTCTGCTGCGATGGTCGGTGAAGCAGTATCCACCCTTGTGAACCTTTTCAACCCGTCCTTGGTCCTGCTCTGCGGAGGCGTAATCGGGGCCGGCGACTTTTACCTTGCACAAATCCGGACAACAATTCTCGAGCGTTCTCTTCCATTGGCGACGCGATCACTTCGTATCCTTCCGTCTATGAACTCTGATCACGCGGGCCTTAGGGGGGCAGCGTTTATGGTCTTAGACCAGATCTTCTCCCCGGCCCTGTTTCAGCGTTGGTTCCCCCTCGGGTCACCTGCTGGAT
The DNA here is from genome assembly GCF_000520475.1 of Arthrobacter sp. 35/47. Lineage (NCBI taxonomy): Bacteria > Bacillati > Actinomycetota > Actinomycetes > Micrococcales > Micrococcaceae > Arthrobacter > Arthrobacter sp. 35/47. Next base: position 9,538 of record NZ_KI914594.1, on the reverse strand, counting down.
ATCCCGGTCTTGTCGAACGGACTCCTCGCGGCTGAATGTCCTGACTGCACGCTCAGCTACCCGGCAAACCTCCGCAAATCGACGCCGACGGGAACCCCGCGGGCCCTCCTACTAAACTGATTGCCATGACCGATATCCCCACCGCCCGTGACCGACTCCGCGATCTCATCCTGGAACTGGCGGTGGTGAGGGGGAAGGTGACGCTCTCCAGCGGCAAGGAAGCGGACTACTACATCGATCTGCGCCGTGTGACCCTCCACCATGAAGCATCAGCGCTGGTCGGCCAGGTCATGCTCGAACTGCTGGACAACGCGGGCATCACTTTCCAGAGTGCGGGTGGCCTGACCATGGGAGCGGATCCGGTGGGAACCGCTCTGATGCACGTAGCCGCGCGTGAAGAGCGCGCCATCGACGCGTTTGTTGTCCGCAAGGCACAGAAGACGTACGGGATGGGCCGCCAGGTGGAGGGCCCGGATGTCGCCGGGCGCGACGTCGTCGTTCTTGAAGACACCTCCACCACCGGCGGGTCGGCACTGACCGCCGTGGAGGGAGTGCGGAAGGCCGGCGGCAACGTCAAGGCGGTCGCGGTCATCGTGGACCGGGACACCGGGTCGAAGGAGCGGATCGAGGCGGAGGCCGGAGTTCCCTACCTCTTCGCCTACAGCAAGGATGAACTCGGTCTGGAGTAATGACCAACGATCCCCAGCGGCTCCTGGAGTACGCGCATGGCCTGAAGGGCATGTCACGCAGGAGATTCCTCACCGGTTCAGCCCTCGGCCTCGCCCTGGCCACCGACCTCTTTGTCACGCGGCAGATCCAGGAAGCCCGCGAGGAACTCTCCATCATCCCCGTGGCGGATGACTACGCCGACGCCACGTTCCCCAACGCCCGCTGGATCCTCTTCCCCGGCTACAAGACCAGCTGGGAAGAGGGAGTCTGGATCATGAACTCCCTCCGTCCGGTGCTGAGCAGACGTGCCCGGCTTGCCGTGATGGGCTACTCCAACCGCGGCTTGGACGTGTCGACGATCGTTGGTTCGCTGCGGCGCTATATCCGCACCCAGCAGATCGACACGCTCTATTTCTACGGCCACAGCTTCGGTGGAATGGTGGCGGTAGAGGTGGCCTCCCGTCTCCGGGAGGTGGGCGTGGACGTGCGCTTCATCATGCTCGATTCGAGCCCTCACGCCCGTTTCGACGTTGTTGACCAGACCATGTTCGACGGCGTCGTCTACCTTTACGAGGCCGGCTACCGTGTTCCCACGGTGCTGCGCGGCGGGTACGAGCTCGCCGAACGCATCGTGCACAAGAACGAGCGCACGTGGGCGCAGATCGTTGACCAGACGCTTGAGCAGCTCTCGCCCTTCGCTCCCTCGAGCGTGCTGATCCAGTCCCAGGCGTCCTACATCTTCCACTACAACGTCGCCCGGTTCAGCCTCGGCGCTACGGAGCTCGCGTTTGTCGGCAACCCGAATGACCGGACGGTGGATTATGCGACGGCGCGGCCGGGCTGGGCGGCGGCCTTCCCGGAGAATATGGTCTCCGCGGACCTGGTCACCGAAGGCGCCCTGCCGGCGCACGCGAGCCCCCAGTGGAATCCGCTCATTTACCAGGCGGTAGCGCGGAAGCTGCAGCAGGAATTCCTGCCCATTCCCACCGGCGGAGCGACAAAGAGCATCTTCTAGCACCGGTGCACAGGAGGCGAAACCTGCCTATAGTCGCCTCAGGACACGCACGGTGAGGAGGCCGGAATGGTGGACGAGGAACGCCCCGGAGCAGGGCAGTGGGTGCCCGAAACCAGTGCCGTGAAAGCGCTGGCCGAGGCCGCCGGGAACTGCCGCGGCTGCGAACTCTTCCGGGACGCAACGCAGGTGGTGTTCTCCGCCGGCCCGCAGAAGGCCGCCCTCATGCTGGTGGGCGAGCAGCCGGGAGACCAGGAAGACCAGCGCGGCCGCCCATTCGTGGGGCCCGCCGGGCGGCTGCTCGCGGACGCCCTCGCTGCCGCCGGGATTGAAACCCGGTCCGTGTACCTCACCAACGCAGTCAAACACTTCCGGTTCGAGCGCCGCGGCAAGGCGCGCATCCACAAGAAGCCCGACGTCGGACACATCACTGCCTGCCTGCCGTGGCTGCAGGCGGAACTTCAGGCAGTGCGCCCCGTCGTCGTGGTCTGTCTAGGGGCAACGGCGGGACGGGCTGTGCTCGGCCGGCCGGTCCGGGTGGGCGCTGAACGCGGCATCCTCATGGAAGGTCCGGAGGGCGTTGCGCCGGCGCAGGTGCTGCTCACCACCCACCCCTCCGCGCTGCTTCGCCTGCGCAACGCGGAAGACCGCGAACCGGCTCTCGGGGAACTGGTGGCCGATCTGGTCGTGGCGAGGGACGCAGCGCTCGGCTGAGGTGTTACACCTGCTCGATCAGGTCCTGGACCGAGTCCACAATCTGCGCCGGCCGGAACGGGAAGGCTTCGATGTCGGAGCGCTGCGTAATGCCCGTGAGCACCAGCACGGTGTGCAGTCCGGCCTCCATGCCGGCGATGATGTCCGTGTCCATGCGGTCGCCGATCATCGCGGTTGTCTCCGAATGCGCGTCGATCTGGTTCATGGCGGAGCGGAACATCATCGGGTTGGGCTTGCCCACAATGTAGGGTTCACGGTTGGTGGCCGCGGTGATGAGCGCCGCTATTGCGCCGGTGGCCGGCAACGGACCCTCCTTCGACGGGCCGGTGGTATCCGGGTTGGTGGCGATGAACCGCGCACCGTCGAGGATCAGCCGGATGGCCTTGGTGATCGCCTCGAACGAGTAGGTGCGGGTTTCCCCGAGCACCACGTAGTCCGGGTTCTGGTCGGTGAGCACAAAGCCTGCCTCATGCAGCGCCGTCGTCAGTCCGGCCTCACCGATCACATAGGCGCGCCCGCCGGGCAACTGGTCCTGCAGGAACTGTGCGGTGGCGAGGGCTGACGTCCACAGGTTCTCCTCCGGCACCTCAAGCCCTGATGCCTTCAGCCGGGCGGCGAGGTCACGCGGGGTGTAGATCGAGTTGTTGGTGAGGACCAGGAACCGGCGGGAGGTTGCCACCCAGCGGTCGATCAGTTCCGCGGCTCCGGGAATCGCCTGGTTCTCATGGACCAGGACGCCATCCATATCGGTCAGCCAGCACTCAATGTGTTCGTTTTCGCGCATTCGCTTCTTCCGTGACGACGTTGGATTGGGCATGAACCCGGGAACAGTCTTTCACCTTAGTCTTGGGGGGTGGAAGAAACCGTGGAGAACCCTCCGGGAACAGTGGGCGTCGGGCCATGGGAGGGCGTCTGGCCCTCCGGTCCGCAATGGGATGCGGAGCTGCTCGCGCACGGCGACACCCGCAACGTTGTTGACGAATACCGCTACTGGAAGCACGAGGCCATCGTCGCGGACCTCGATTCCCGGCGGCACAACTTCCACGTCGCCATTGAGAACTGGCAGCACGATCTCAACATCGGTTCGGTGGTGCGCACCGCCAATGCTTTCCTTGCGCGTGAAGTCCACATCATCGGACGACGCCGGTGGAACCGGCGCGGCGCCATGGTCACCGACCGCTACCAGCATGTCCGCCACCATCCCACGGTGGAGGAATTCGTCGTGTGGGCGCAGTCGGCGGGGCTGAGGGTCATCGGGATCGACAACTTTCCGGACTCCGTGCCGCTGGAAACGTACGACCTGCCGCGCGACTGCGTCCTCGTCTTCGGCCAGGAAGGACCGGGACTCACAGCCGAGGTCCATGCGGCTGCGGACGCTACGCTGTCCATCGCCCAGTTCGGGTCCACCCGGTCAATCAACGCCTCGGCGGCGGCAGCAATCGCCATGCACGGCTGGGTGCGCCGCCACGTGTTCAACCAGCGGGTGGGCTCCCAGCTGTCCTGATGTCCTCAGTCGATCTGGTCGACTGCTTCCCGCATGCGCATCAGGAAATCGACGACGACGGCGGCATCCTCCGGTGGGAGGGACCGGGCCACCTCCACCATTCGCGTATGCATGGTTCCCATGGTCTGGCGCACCTCGGCGCCCGACTCGGCGCTCGCCTCGAGCACTAGAGCGCGGCGGTCCCGGGGGTGGGGCTTGCGACGTACATGGCCGCTCCGCGCCAGCCGGTCAATCAGGGTGGTGGTGGCCGCGGAGGATATCCCAAGCTTCGCCGTGAGCTCCTTGGGGCTGACTTCCCGGCCGGCATACTGGGCTTCCAGAAGGTACCGGAGGGCCAACAGGTCCGTCTCGTTCATTCCCATGGACGAGCGTGTCCGGCGCCGCATGGCCGTTTCCGCGGCCCGGTAGTCGCGAAGAGCGTTGAGCACGTCGAGGTCCGCAGCGGCCCGCCCATACCAGTAGCCCGTGGATCGGGTGGGTAAATCCGGAATGGTGCTCATAGCGGCCATCCTAGCATTTTCACTAGGCAGGCTTGCAGGATGGTCACCTACTAGGTAGGTTTCCTAGTGAAACGAAGGATGAACTACTAGCTAAGCTAGTAATTGAGATTGGAAGTACGGCAATGTCGCTCACCGTCACCCCCGGGCAGTCCGGCATCCCGATGCCACTCCAGCGATGACCTGCACCGGGGAAGCCCCATCGGCGGCGCCTACTGGAGAACCCGACCTTGCCTGGCTGCTGCAGCAGACAGGCAATGGGGATGAGGCATCGTTCACCGAGCTGTACCGTTCCACCAGTGCGCGAATCTTCGGACTGGTGCGGAGGATCGTGGTTGACCCGGCGATTTCCGAAGAGGTGACACAGGAGGTCTTCCTTCAGGTCTGGAACAAGGCCGCCGAATTTTCCCCGCACCTCGGGTCGCCGATGGCCTGGCTCATGACACTTGCGCACCGCCGCGCAGTGGACAGGATCCGCTCGGAGCAGGCACACCGGGACAGGCTCAACCGCTGGTCGGAGACGGAAACCGGCACTCCCTTCGATGAGGTGACCGAGTCGGTCATGGCCCGGGACGAGTCCCTTGCGGTGAGGGCTGCCTTCAGTGCCCTGACCGACAAGCAGAGGCAGGCCATCGAGATGGCCTATTACCGGGGGCTCACCTATGCCCAGGTTGCCGAGGCGCTGGAGGCTCCCCTCGGAACGGTGAAAGCCAGGATCCGGGATGGGCTGGGGCGTCTGAGAAGCGCGCTCGAACCCGATTCATCGCTTGCGTCGTAAGGTTTCCGCGCAATTAGCGCCCTCGTTAGGATGGGACAGGAGTGAGGCTTCATGTCCCATGAAGCCTAGGTCGCCCAAAACCCATACGAGGAGTTGCCATGCCCATCGCCACACCGGACAGTTACGCCGAGATGATCGACCGCGCGAAGGCAGGCGGCTTTGCCTACCCCGCGGTGAACGTGACGTCCTCACAGACCCTCAACGCGGCCATCCGCGGATTCGCTGACGCCGGATCCGACGGCATCATCCAGGTCTCTACCGGCGGCGCGGCCTACTGGTCCGGCGCATCTGTGAAGAACATGGTCACCGGTTCCCTCGGCTTCGCGGCCTTCGCCCGCGAGGTGGCCAAGAGCTATGACGTGAACATCGCGCTCCACACCGACCACTGCCCCAAGGACAAGCTGGACGAGTTCGTGATGCCGCTGCTGGCGGCCTCCGAGGAAGCCGTCAAGCGCGGCGAGGATCCGCTGTTCCAGTCCCACATGTGGGACGGTTCCGCCGAAACTCTCGAGGAGAATCTGCGGATTGCGCGGGAGATCCTGCCCAGGGCTGCTGCGGCGAAGATCATCCTCGAGGTGGAAATCGGTACCGTGGGCGGCGAGGAAGACGGCGTGGAGAACGCCATTAACGACAAGCTCTACACCACGGTCGATGACGCGCTGGCCACCGTTGACGCGCTGGGATCTGGCGAGAACGGCCGCTACATCACCGCGCTCACCTTCGGCAACGTGCACGGTGTGTACAAGCCGGGCGGCGTGAAGCTGCGCCCGGAGATCCTGAAGGACATCCAGGAGCAGGTGGGCGCCAAGATCGGCAAGGACAAGCCGTTCGACCTGGTGTTCCACGGCGGATCCGGCTCCAGCGACCAGGAAATCGCTGACGCCGTGTCCTACGGCGTCATCAAAATGAACATCGACACCGATACCCAGTACGCATTCACCCGCCCGGTTGCCGACCACATGTTCAAGAACTACGACGGCGTTCTGAAGGTTGACGGTGAGGTCGGCAACAAGAAGACCTATGACCCACGCGTGTGGGGCGCATCCGCGGAAGCAGGGCTGGCGGCCCGCGTTGTCGAGGCAGCAAAGTCGCTCGGTTCAGCCGGCAAGAAGCTCTGATGTCGGACGAGTTCCGCAAGAACCTGCTTGGGCCGGAGCCCACCCTTCTTCCCGAGGAGCCCGACGTCGTGGCGCGGCTGGCGGCAGGGGAGGAGGCTGTCGATCTGGCAGCCAGGCACCCGACGTCGTCGTTGGTGTGGGCCATTCTGGCCGACGAGGCGTACCGCGAAGGCCGGACCATCGAGTCCTATGCCTACGCACGGACCGGCTACCACCGCGGACTGGACTCCCTTCGGCGCAACGGGTGGCGTGGAGCCGGGCCGGTGCCGTACTCGCATGAACCCAACCGCGGGTTCCTGCGGGCACTGAATGCGCTGGGCCGTGCGGCGGCCTCCATCGGCGAGATCGATGAGGCGGAGCGCATCGCCAAGTTCCTGAGGGAGTCGGACCCGGAGGCAAGCGAAAAGCTTTCCGGGTCCTGACGTCCCGGTAAAGAAGGGTCGCCTTCCCGGCAGGGAGGGCGGCCCTTGTCGTCTCCAGGTTGGATTCAGTCCTTGGTGTGGCCTCTGCGGGAGTTCCCCTCTGTTGCTACTGATTCATCGGGTGGGGGAGTGCTCGGGGTTGATGAGGATCAGATCCAGATAGGCCTTGAGGGTGCCCGGCATGTCGACCTGCTCCGGATTCAACAGCCATTGGGTCTGAATCCCATCCCAAAGGGCAACGATCGTTGGGCCGGCGATTTCCGGATCAACTCCGGGGCGCAGTCGACCGATGCTGGCCAGATAGCGTAGCTCGTTGCTGTATTCGGCCCGAAGCCGTTGAAAGCGCTTGACGAAATACTCCCGTGCGGGATGGTCGCGCGTGGTCGCCTCGCCGCACAGTACGGAGTAGAGCTCGATCAGGTGGGGGACACCCTCGTTGTTTTCTGCCTGCTCGGCTACTACCTCAGCGAAATGTTCCCGGGTGCCCGGTGTGTTGGGACTGATTTCGTCTCGGTACTCAAGAACCGCCACGAGGAGTTGCTCCTTCGTCGGAAAGTGATGAAGGAGGGTCGTTTGGGCTATTCCGGCCTGGTCGGCGACCTCCTGGATGCTCCCACCGCTATAGCCTTTGGAGCCGAAAATGGATACCGCCGCCTCAAGAATTTCACGTCGGCGCGCGGCTGTTTTGGCGTAAGGTCCGCGGGTGCCTCGGCGTGCGGGGGTTCTCGTGGTCATACAGGAAGTTTAGATCGAATTAATCTAGAGTAATTACTCGACTTTCGTGTTATTCTTGTCATACCGATATTCCGAACGATTGACACAGCGCTTCGCGAATGCGCCAAGAAACGATGAGGCGAGAACGCGTACCAACTATCACTCGGCACCCCGCGTGGAAGCTGGCGCTCAGATTGAAGTTGTTGACGTCGTCGCCATTCCCACAGGTACCGTCGGCGCTGTAGGCGCCGATCTAACAGGCAAGGAGGCCCACCTGATGGCTACCCTGAACCAAGCCCATACCCCGCCGCTCAAGGCCGGGCGATCGCCGCGTACGGCGCATAAGGGACGCAGCACACGCGAGGCGGTGGCCGTCTTCGTTGCACCCTTCGCCGTGCTCTTTCTCCTCTTCTACGCGGCGCCCATTGTCTTCGCGGTCATCCAGTCGCTCCTGACGGTTGAGCGCGAGGGGACGTTCGGGCCGCCGCAGCAGGTCTTCGGCGGGTTCAGCCAGTACGTGCTCGTCTTCCAGGACCAGGCCTTCTGGGCCTCCGTAGGCCGGGTTCTCCTGTTCGGGGTGGTGCAGGTGCCGGTGATGCTTGGCCTGGCGCTACTGTTCGCACTGCTGCTGGACTCACCGCTGCTGAAGGGCAAGCGGTTCTTCCGGCTCGCGTTCTTCGCCCCGTATGCGGTGCCCGGTGTCATTGCCGCCATCATGTGGGGATTCCTGTACTCGCCGTCGCTGTCCCCGTTCGGGGCGGTGACCTCGGAGGTCAACTTCCTGGGCGGATCACTCGTGCTGTGGTCGATCGCGAACATCGTGACCTGGGTGTATGTGGGCTATAACATGCTCATTATCTACGCCTCGCTGCTGGCGATCCCCACGGAAATCTATGAGGCGGCCCGGCTCGACGGCGCGTCCAATACGCAGATTGCGTGGCGGATCAAGATCCCGCTGGTCACCCCGGCCATCATCCTCACGGGTGTGTTCTCGATCATCGGCACGCTGCAGCTGCTCGCTGAGCCGCAGACGCTGCGCAGTTTCAGCTCCGCGATCAGCAGCACCTACACCCCGAACCTCGCCGTCTACACCACGGCGTCTGTGCCCAACTACAACCTGGCCGCCGCGTTCTCAGTTGTGCTGGCGCTCGCCACGTTCATCCTCTCCTTCGTGTTCCTGAAGGCCACCCAGCGGAAGGTATCCCAATGAGCACACCAACCGTTCCTCTGACCGCCGCCGAGAAGGCGCACTCGCGGGGCCCGCGCCAGAACGTGATGTCCCGTGCAGCCGCGATGCTGGTGATGGGCGTCTTCACGTTCTATTTCCTGACCCCGATCTGGTGGCTGCTGGTCACCTCGACGAAGACCGGGGGCGAGATCACCGGGACGGCACCGCTGTGGTTCACCCCGAATTCGATCTCGACGTTCTTCACCAACTTCACCGGACTGTTCCAGTACCAGGACGGGTTGTTCGTCAAGTGGCTGGCCAACAGTGCGCTGTATGCCGGTGCGGGAGCGCTGCTCGGCACCATCATTGCGGCCATGTGCGGCTACGCGCTGGCCAAGTACGAGTTCAATGGCCGCGAGGCGATCTTCAACGTGGTCCTCAGCGGTGTGCTGGTCCCGGCCACAGCGCTGGCCCTGCCGCTGTTCCTGATCTTCAGCGAGGTGAACCTGACCAACACCTACTGGGCGGTGTTCCTGCCCAGTCTGGTCAGCCCGTTCGGGGTGTATCTGGCGCGGATCTACGCCGCAGCCAGCGTGCCCGGTGAGCTCCTCGAAGCGGCCCGGCTGGACGGGTCGGGTGAGCTGCGGACTTTCTTTACGGTGTCCACCCGCCTGATGGCGCCGGCTCTCGTCACGATTTTCCTGTTCCAGTTCGTGGCCATCTGGAACAACTTCTTCCTGCCGCTGATCATGCTGCGTGACCAGGCGCTCTTCCCGGTCACCCTTGGTCTCTATGCCTGGAACAGCCAGATCAGCCAGATCCCCGAGCTGCGTACCTACGTGATCATCGGGGCGCTGGTCTCGATCGTCCCGCTCATCATCGCGTTCCTGGGCCTGCAGCGCTTCTGGAGCAGCGGACTCAGCGCCGGAAGCGTCAAATAAA
>NZ_KI914593.1:58919-72617 GCF_000520475.1 Arthrobacter sp. 35/47 | reverse complement strand
GAGGAAGCTGATCGGAGCCGGCGGGCTTGACCCAGCGGTACGGCGTCGCGGTCAGGACGGAGGCGCCGGCCTGCCGCAACCGGTCCAGCTGACGGTAATCGGTATAGCCGTGGAGCTGGACCGCGACGGTCTTTCCCCGCAGGTCGAGCCCGAGCATCATGTTCACCAAAGACGCCGTGGTCTCATCGTGGCTGATCCCGACATCCGTCAGCCCGGCCGCTCGCACGGCTCCGCGGGCCTTGGGTCCGCGCACGTAGATCTTCGACGTCCCGAGCACGTCCAGCAGTGCGTCGCCCACCCCCGCGGCATCCGCAGCCTCGGACCAGCGCCGCAGCCCGTATGCGGTGGTGACCACGGCGTAGTCCGGCCGGGCTGCGATGATCCTGCGGGTGTCCTCGATCAGCGGCAGGTCAGCGGCAACGGGGGCGATCTTCAGCGCCGGCGCGTGCAGCACCGTGGCGCCGCGCCGCTCGAGGGCGTCAATCAGGTCACCCGAGCGGCGGTCCGAGGTCACCCCGATCCGGAATCCGGCCAGCGATCCGTCAGCCGAAGCCGCCGAAACCGCCGAAGCGTCGGTACCCACCGGCGCGGTCACGGGCGCCGCCGTCACGACGCCACCATCGGATGCGCCAGCGCCTGTCACCCGCGCCGACACCGTCATGACGCCACCATCGGAGGCGCCAGCACCTGACACCGGCGCCGACACCGTCACGACGCCACCATCGGATGCGTCAGGACCTGCTCAAGCGTGCTGGAAAAATCCCGGTGCTGGCGGACCACCTCACCGATCACGACGACGGCGGGAGACGTGCAGCGCGCCAGGCCGGCAGCGGTCACGGCTTCCCCGAGGTTCGTCACGGTGGTCCGCTGATCGGGGCTGTACCCCTTCTCCACGATCGCGACGGGCACGCTGGACGCCAGCCCCGCCCGGCGCAGGCCGGACGTCAACTGCGGAAGCGTGCCGATTCCCATCAGCACCACGATAGTGCCGCCGAGCTTCACCAGCGCCTCAAGCTCCTGCTCCGTGAGCGGTTGATGACCTGAGATGACGGTGAACGCGTGGGCCACCCCCCGGTACGTTACCGGGATGCCCGCAGCGGCCGGCACGGCGATGGAGCTGCTGATGCCAGGCACCGTAGTGACCGGGATGCCCTCGGCGGCGCAGGTGTTGACCTCCTCCCCGCCGCGGCCGAACACAAACGGATCGCCGCCCTTCAACCGGACCACATGGCGTCCCTCGCGGGCCTTCGCGACCATCAGCTTCTCGATGTCCGTCTGGCTCACGGGGTGGTGCCCGGGCGTCTTTCCGACATCGATCAGTTCCGCGCCCGGCGCCAGCTGCGCCAGTGTCCGGTACGGTCCCAGCCGGTCATAAAGTACGACGTCGGCCTCCCGCAGCGCCTGCTTTGCCCGCACCGTGAGAAGGTCCTCCACACCCGGACCGCCGCCGATCAGGGTGACCCGGCCGCCCCCCGTGGCGGGTTCCTCCGACGAGGTGAGGATCCGGCGCTCGCGGCACGCCTCGCGCAGGAGTGCCCAGCTGTCGCCGCTGACCGGACCGCCGTCGTCGTGCCTGATGAGAGTGCCATCTGTGAAAGGGCCGTCTGTGGACGGGCCGTCCACCACCACGGCGAGGCTCACGGCGTCCAGCAGCCGGGGGTGGAACTGCTCCGGCGTCGCAATGCGGCGGACGGTCGCGCCGCCGGCGCTGTAGCGGCGGACCGTGCGGCGGGAGGCCGCCGTCGTGCCTGCAATGAGGACGGTCAGTCCGGCGCAGTCGAGGGTGGTTGCGGTGCCAACTGAGGTGGTCATTCTGCGGCCTCCAGATCCTTCGCCATGCCCGGCCGGACGGGGATGCCCGCGCCGAGCAACACCGGACCGGTACCTGCCTGCGCGGCGGCGCGTTCCTCCTCGGTGGCCGGGCGGATCTGGCCGCGCTCGGGAACGTTGGCGATCCAGTCGTCCTTCTCGTGCGGTGCGTTGACAAAGGAGCGGAACCGGCGCAGCCGCTCGGGGTCCTTCAGGGTGGCGGCCCACTCGTCCTCGTAGTTGTCGATGTGACGGGCCATCGCTGACTCAAGGTCTTCGGCGATGCCGAGGGAGTCGTTGATGATGACGTCCTCAACGTGCTTCAGGCCGCCGTCGAGCTCTGCCTGCCAGGCCGCGGTGCGCTGCAGCCGGTCGGCGGTGCGGATGTAGTACATGAGGTAGCGGTCGATGTAGCGGATGAGGGTGTCGTCGTCGAGATCCTTGGCGAGCAGCTGCGCGTGGGCAGGCGTCGCGCCGCCGTTGCCGCCGACGTACAGGTTCCAGCCGTCCGAGGTGGCGATGATGCCGACGTCCTTCCCGCGGGCCTCGGCGCACTCGCGGGCACAGCCGGAGACGCCGAACTTCAGCTTGTGCGGGCTGCGCAGGCCGCGGTAGCGCAGCTCCAGGTTGATGGCCATGGCCACCGAGTCCTGGACGCCGAACCGGCACCACGTGGACCCGACGCAGGACTTCACGGTGCGCAGGCTCTTGCCGTAGGCCTGGCCGGACTCGAAGCCGGCCTCGACGAGGATCTTCCAGATCTCGGGAAGCTCCTCCAGCCGGGCGCCGAACATGTCGATGCGCTGGCCGCCGGTGATCTTGGTGTACAGATTGAAGTCCTGCGCCACCTTCGCGATCACGCCCAACTTCTCCGGGGTGATCTCGCCGCCGGGGATACGCGGCACCACCGAGTAGGTGCCGTTCTTCTGCATGTTGGCCAGCGCGCGGTCGTTGGTGTCCTGCAGGATGCCGCGGCCGCCGTCGAGCACGTACTCGGCGCGCTGCGAGGCGAGGATGGAGGCGATGACGGGCTTGCAGATGTCGCAGCCCAGCACCCCGGCCTCGGGGACGCCGAAGCGTTCGATGATGCCCTCGAAACTGTCGAGCTCCAGGACCCGGACCGCCTCGAAGAGTTCGGGGCGGGACATGGTGATGTGCTCGCAGAGGGCCTTGGAGACCTCGATGCCGCTCTTCTTCAGCTCGCCCTCGAGGAGCTTCTTGAGCATCGGCACGCAGGAGCCGCAGCCGGTGCCGGCCTTGGTGCAGCCCTTCAGCGGGCTGAGCTCGCGGACCGGCTCGGAACCCTCGCAGGTGCCGCAGCCGTTGACGGCGTCGCGGATGGAACCGGCGGAGACGTTGTTGCAGGAGCAGAGGATGGCGTCGTCGGGCAGCTCGGTGTCGGGCGCCTCGCCGCCGCCGGCCGCGGACAGGTACGCGCCGGGCTCGGCGCTCAGTTCGCGGCCCAGGAGCGGCCGGAGTGCGGTGTACGGGGAGGCGTCGCCGACGAAGATGCCGCCGAGGAGGGTCTTGGCATCATCGGTGACCACGAGCTTCTGGTAGAGGCCGCGGGCCGGGTCAGCGTAGACGATCTCGAGGCTGTGCTCGGTCTTCGCGAAGGCGTCGCCGAAGCTGGCCACCTCCACGCCGGAGAGCTTGAGCTTGGTGGCGGTGTCGAAGCCGGGGAAGGTGGCGGTGCCGCCGTGCAGCCGGTCCGCAACAATCTCGGCCATGGTGTTCGCCGGCGCCACGAGGCCGAGGCACATGCCCTCGAAGCAGGCGACCTCGCCGATGGCCCAGATGCTCGGATCCTCGGTGGCGCAGGCGTCGTCGATGACCACGCCGCCGCGCGGGCCCATGGTCATTCCGGCGTCGCGGGGGAGCTCGTCCCGGGCCCGGACGCCGATCGCGACCACCACCAGGTCGGCCGGGATGCGGCGTCCGTCGGCCATGTCCACGCCGGTCATCCGGCCGTCCTCCACCACAAACTCGGAGGGGAAGACGCCGCCGTGGACTGTAAGCCCCTTGGCGGTGATGAGCCGGTCAAGTGCCTGCCCGGCGCCCTCGTCCAGCTGGGTGTTCATGAGCCACGGTGCACCGTTGATGACCGCCGCCTTCGCGCCGAGGGACTGCATGCCGCCGGCCGCTTCGAGGCCCAGCAGGCCGCCGCCGATGACGACGGCGTCAATAGTGCGCCCATGCTCTTCCGTCAGGCGGGTGACTTCCGCGCGGAGGGTGCGGACGTCGTCGACCGTTCGGTAGACATGCGCGGCATCCATGCCCGGGAAGGGAAGGCGGGCGGCGTTGGAGCCGGTGGCCAGGACCAGCTGGTCGTAGGAGTGGATCTCGCCGGCCTCGGTGGTGACCGTGCGGGCTTCCCGGTCCAGGGAGACGGCGCGGGACCCGGTGGCCAGCGTGATCGCGGGGTGGTCCCACATGGTTGGCTCGCCGAGGGTGAGGTCGACGTCGTCGAGCAGTGCCTGGCTGAGCGCAACCCGGTCATACGGCAGCCAGGTCTCCTCGGTGAGGACGGTGACGGTGAAGCCGTCCAGGCCGCGGGCCGCCATCGCTTCGACGAAGCGGTGGGCAGCCGGGCCGCCGCCGACGACGAGGATCTTTTGCGTATTCATAAGGGACACCTTTCGCGCTGGGAGTAGTTCTCCGCACTCTGGTATCGAGCGTACGGACGCCCAGTTGCCCGGTGATTTCCCTTATGTAAACGAAGATTAACTTCACACTCACCCCCGGCCGGACCCTCGGTGAGGTGCGTTTTACGCGCCCGCAACACTTCGGGCGGGAAGGTGTAACGCGGTGTTCGTAGCGTCGAGTGCAGGCAACCATCCCGGTCCAACCACTCAGTTCCGACCACAAGTTCCAACCAAAGGGGACACGCATGACTCTGCAACTCGATTACGCACCCGCCCAGGACGTACCTGCCGCACGGCTCGACGGTGCCTGGTATCCGATCTGCCGCCTGGCGGACCTCGAGCTCTGCTGGGGCGAGGCCGCGCTCATCCATGGACGGCAGGTTGCGCTGTTCCGGGTGGACTCATCGACGGTGTTCGCGGTCTCCCACCGGGACCCGGTCAGCGGATCCCAGGTGATGGCGCGCGGCATCGTGGGCTCCCGGGGGCAGCGGTTCACCATCACCTCGCCTCTCCACAAGGAGGTCTACTTCCTGGATTCCGGCGAGCCCGTGTCGGGAATTGGGACGGCTCTGCGCAGCTTCCCCACGCGGGTTATCGACGGGAAAGTGGAGGTGCTCGTCTAGAGCCCGAGCGCTTCCTCAACATCGCGGATCACGGCGTCAAGCCTGGTCCGCGCTGTTGTTTTCGCCTCCGTCAGTTCGGCGGCGGAATCGACGGGTTCGATGACCTCGAGGTAACACTTGAGCTTGGGCTCGGTGCCGCTGGGACGGATGATCACCCGCGTGTCATCCCGGGTGACATAGAGCAGCCCGTCCGTGGGCGGCAGGCTGGTGCCCTCCGCCAGATCCTCGGCGATCACCACATCGGAACCCGCAAACGACGACGGCGGTGCCTCACGCAGGCGGTTCATCATCGCTCCCAGCAGCCCCAGGCTGCCTACCCGCACCGAGAGCTGGTCGCTGGCGTGCAGCCCGTGCATGAGTGCCAGTTCATCGAGCAGGTCAAAGAGGGTCTTCCCCTCGGCCTTGCAGGCGGCGGCGAGCTCGGCCAACAGCAGGGCGGCGGACAGTCCGTCCTTGTCACGCACGAGGTTGGGCGCTACGCAGTAACCCAGCGCTTCCTCGTAGCCGTAGGTGAGATCCGGGACGCGGGAGATCCACTTGAACCCGGTGAGCGTCTGGACATGGGTGATCCCGGACGCCTCGGCGATCCGGCCGAGCAGCCGGGACGAGACCACCGAGTTGGCGAATACCGCGTCATGTTTCTCGTCCTCGCCCAGCCGTGCGGCGAGATGCAGGCCGAGAAGGGCGCCGGTCTCGTCACCGCGCAGCATCCGCCACTCGCCGGTCGCGGGGTCCTTGGCGGCGGCAGCCATGCGGTCGGCGTCGGGGTCGTTGGCCAGGACCAGGTCAGCGTCCAGGTCAGCCGCCGCTGCCAGTGCGAGGTCCAGCGCGCCCGGTTCCTCCGGGTTGGGGAACTCCACCGTGGGGAAGGCCGGGTCCGGTTCGGCCTGTTCCTTCACTACCTGCACCGTGTCGAACCCGGCCGAGGCCAGAACCTGCTGCGCGGTGCGCCCGCCGACGCCGTGCAGCGGCGTCAGCACAATCGAGAGGTCCCGGGCGGGGTAGGCGTCGCGGTCGGCGAGGGCGGTGACCGAGGCGACGTAGTCGGTCTCGATGCTCTCGGGCAGGACGTTCCAGCCGGACTCGGCGAGCCGAACCCCGGTGACCGCAGCGATCTGCTCGGCGATCTGCGCATCATGCGGGGCGACAATTTGCACGCCGCGGGCATTGTCCTCCACCGCGCGGCCGCCCAGGTACACCTTGTACCCGTTGTCCTCGGGCGGGTTGTGGCTTGCCGTCACCATGACCCCGACCTCGCACTCCAGTGCGCGGACCGCATATGCGAGCACCGGCGTCGGAAGTTTACTGGGCATCAGGAAGGTCTGCAGGCCCGCCGCAGTGAAGATGGCGGCGGTTTCCTCCGCGAAGATACGCGAATTGCGGCGCGCATCGAAGCCGACGACGGCGCGCGGCGCGTAGGCGCCGTCCGCCAGGTTGAGCGCGTGGGCAGCCAGGCCGGCCGCGGCACTCCTCACCACCACCCGGTTCATGCGGTTGGGGCCGGGGCCCAGCGCGGCACGCAGGCCGGCCGTCCCGAAAACCAGCGGACCGCTGAAGGCGTCCTCAAGCTGCTGCAGGGCAGCGGCCTGGCCGGCGTCGTCGTCGTTCATTGCGCGTGTGAGGAGGTCTTCCAGCTCCGCGCGGGTCTCGGAATCCGGATCCTGGGCGGCCCATTCGCGGGCCCGGGTGAAGAGGTCCATGGTCAGAGCCTGCCGATGATGTCGGCGAGGAGCCGGGAGATGCGCGGTCCTGCGGCCTGTCCGGCTTCCAGGACTTCGGCGTGGCTGAGGGGAACCGGGCTGATTCCCGCGGCCAGGTTGGTGACAAGGGACATGCCGAAGACCTCCATGCCGGCGTGGCGGGCGGCGATTGCCTCGAGTGCGGTGGACATGCCGACGAGGTCCGCACCGATCCGCTTTGCGTACTGTACCTCGGCCGGCGTCTCATAGTGCGGGCCGGTGAACTGGGCGTAGACGCCCTCGTCGAGGCTGGGATCCACCTCGCGGGCGAGCTTCCTGAGCCGCGCGGAGTAGAGGTCGGTGAGGTCCACGAAGGTGGCGCCCTCCAGCGGCGACGCAGCCGTGAGGTTGATGTGGTCGCTGATGAGGACCGGGGTGCCGGGCGCCCACTGTTCCTGCAAACCGCCGCAGCCGTTGGTGAGGACCAGTGTCTTTGCGCCCGCGGCGGCGGCGGTGCGGACACCGTGGACGACTGCGCGGACGCCGCGGCCCTCGTAGTAGTGGGTGCGCGCGCCGAGCACGAGGGCGCGTTTGCCGGAGGGGGTGAGGATGGACCGGACGGTGCCGACATGGCCCTCGACCGCGGGGGCCGCGAATCCCGGGATGTCCGGTGCCTGCAGGGTGGCGGTGGTCTCGCCGATCAGTTCAGCGGCTTCACCCCAGCCGGAACCCAGGACCAGCGCGATGTCGTGGGACGCCACGGACGTCTTCTGTGCAATGTAGTCCGCTGCGGCGCGGGCAAGGGCAAACGGGTCCGTCGGGGATTCGTCAATCACCCGGTCCAACCTACCGGCAGTATGCCCTGTGTTCCACCTGATCGGCGTTTGAGGGGTGGTGTCGGATAGGACAGAATGGCAGGTGTGACGAGTCAACTGGATTTCAGCGCCCTCCGCATCGCGATTCTCGGGGGAGGTCCGGGCGGCTATGAGGCCGCCATGGTGGCCGCTTCGCTGGGGGCCACGGTCACCATTGTGGAGCGGAACGGGCTCGGCGGCTCCGCAGTGCTCACCGACGTCGTGCCTTCCAAGACGCTGATCGCCACCGCGGACACCATGGCGCGCGTGGCGAACGCCCACAATCTCGGCGTGAAGTTCGCGGACTCCTCGGCCGCGTACGCCGACTTCACGCAGGTGAACCAGCGGCTGCTGGACCTCGCGGTGGACCAGTCGAAGGACATTACATCGGCGCTGGAGCGGGCCGGAGTCACCATCATCATCGGTTCGGGGAAGTTGCTGGACGATCACCGGCTTGAGGTCGAGACGGACTCCGGGACCAGCATCATCGAGGCGGACGCCATCCTACTGGCCGTCGGCGCGCACCCGCGGGAACTTCCGAGCGCCGTCCCGGACGGTGAGCGGATCTTCAACTGGAAGCAGGTGTACAACCTCACGGAGGTGCCCGAGCACCTGATCGTGATCGGCTCGGGTGTGACGGGTGCGGAGTTCGCGTCGGCGTACCACGGGCTTGGTGCGGATGTGACCCTGGTTTCCAGCCGTGACCGCGTGCTGCCCGGCGAGGACGCCGACGCCGCCGAGGTGCTGGAGAACGTCTTCCGGTCCAGCGGCATGACCGTGCTGTCGAAGTCCCGGGCCGCAGGAGTGGAGCGCCGCGGCGACGGCGTACGGGTGACCCTTTCCGACGGGCGGACCGTGGACGGGAGCCACTGCCTCGTTGCGGTCGGCGCCATTCCGAGTACGGCCGGCATCGGGCTGGAGGAAGCCGGCGTGGCACTCACCGAGTCCGGGCACATCAAGGTGGACGGCGTTTCCCGCACCACGTCGCCGAACGTGTACGCGGCCGGCGACTGCACGGGCGTCCTTGCGCTCGCGTCGGTGGCCGCCATGCAGGGCCGGATCGCGATGGCGCACCTGCTGGGGGACACCGTGACGCCGCTGAAGCTCAAGCAGGTCGCCTCGAACATCTTCACGGCGCCGGAGATTGCGTCGGTGGGTGTGTCGGAGGCCGACGTCGAGTCCGGCAAATACCAGGGCGACGTCTTCAAGCTCTCCCTCAGCACCAACGCGCGGGCCAAGATGATGAACGTCAAGGACGGCTTCGTTAAGATCATCGCGCGCAAGGGTTCGGGGACGGTGATCGGCGGCGTGGTGGTAGCCCCGCGTGCGTCCGAGCTCATCTTCCCGCTGGCGCTCGCCGTCACCAAGAAGCTCCACGTGGACGACGTCGCCAACACGTTCACGGTGTACCCGTCGCTGACCGGGTCCATCTCGGAGGCCGCGCGGCGCCTGCACGTGCACTAGCTTCTCGTTTGCGACCCCGCGGGCCAGATTCCCCAGGTTCTTGTGGCGTCGTTGTCCATCCCTCGGCGTGTCGGGGCGCGACACGCACTTTGCTGGCCAGTACCTGGGGAATATGGTCCGGGTGCACGGCGAACGCCCCTCCACAAGCCGTGAGAAACCCTCGGGTTGTGCACATAACGCGATAGCCCCTGCTCCATCCGCCAAGTCTCGGTTGGACTTGGCGGGTGGAAGTGGTGGAGGTACTTCGTGGAGTGGGTGCGGTGGCACGTACCCAGGTGCTCCGGGAACGAGGGCTTAGCAAGCGGCAGATCGCCAACTCGGTGGCCCGCGGAGAGGTTCTTCGTCTTCGTGCGGGTGTCCTGGCGCTGCCGGGAGCCCCGGAAGATTTCTCCGCGGCAGTGTTGAACAACGGGTTGCTGACTTGCGCCTCAGCCGCAGGACGCTATGGGCTCTGGCTGCTGAACCCGCCGACGCGGCCGCACCTCAGTTGCCTGCATGGCCACGGCCGGGATTACACGAATCACCGCCAACGCACCGTCCCCGCACATGAATACCTGCCGCTCCTCGGGATTCCTGATGTGCTGGTTCACGCGCTTCAGTGCCTTCCTCCCGTGGAAGCGGCCGTCGTGGTGGAGTGTTCCCTCCGGCGTGGAGACACTGTGAGACCATTCCTGTTCGAGCGCTTGGGCGGAGACCGCAATGGGCGGGCACGTGCCGCTCTGAACCTGGTGACAGGATGCGCCGAGTCCGCCATCGAGGTTGTTGCCCGGATACTCTTCAGGAGCGCCGGCTTCCACGTTGAGACCCAGGTCCCCATCCCCGGCGTGGGCCGGGTGGACTTTCTGCTCGAAGGCTTTGTGGTCGTTGAGGTAGACGGCGCCGCGTACCACTCCGACCGTCGGGCACTCCGCAGGGACCTGCAGCGCAACAACGCGGCGATCATCGGGGGATACCTCGTGCTGCGGTACAGCTATGAGGACATCATGTTCAATCAGGAAGCCGTCCTGGAGCAGGTGAGCGCTGTGCTTTCGGGGCGGGTCATCCGATGAAAGGTGGGCCGGATTCCCCGGGTTCTTATGGCGTCGTTGTTCATTCCCCGGCGTGTCGGCAGACGACACGCCGTTTGGCTCGCAGTACCCGGGGGAAGTGGCCCGCTTGCCTGCACATGTCCGCCTGCGCCAGGCCCAGGCACCCGGCACTACACCGAGGCGGGGTGGTGCTCGAAGTGCTGCTCGATGATCGCGCGGATATCCGAATGGCAGCCGCCGCAGCCGGTACCCGCCCTCGTGGACGCAGACACCTCCGCCACACTCGAACAGCCGACGACGGCGGCCTGCTCGATGCTGCCCCGGCTCACCCCCGCGCACCGGCAGACAATGCCCGCCGGGTCGGCAGCCAACGACGACGGCGCCGCCGCCGCTTCCGCGCCGTCCAGTCGCAGCAGGGCCGACCGGTCCGCAGGCAGCACCGCACCGCTCTCGAACAGGAGCACCAGTTCCGCAGCGGCCCGGGGGAGACCCACGCACACCAAGCCCTGCAGCACCCCGCCGCGCGTGACCATCTTCGCGTAGCTGCCCTGCTGCGGATCGGCCCACAGCGCGACGGCGGTGCCGTCCTCCTGCGCGGCCCATGGGTCCGCGGACACGTCGCCGGCCACCACCGCGTCCAGCCCGCGCGCCTTCAGCATCAGGACCGGCGGCAGGGCAGCCTCCACATAGCGCGCACCTGTGGAGGAGAAGTCAGAACCCAGCGGCTCGACAGACCCGGACGGCCCGGCAGCGTCGGCACCCAGCGACCCCGCGAAAGCCTCCGCCAGCCACTCGGCCTGCTTCCACCCCGGTCCGATCAGCCCGGACGGAGCAGTGTTCCCCTGGCAGTCGGCGCACCCGACAGACGTGCAGCGCACCTCGGCGCAGTCGCCGATCGCGTAGATGTGCTCGTCGTGGTGCGCCTGCAGGGAGTGGCCCACGAGGATCCCGGTATCCACCGGCAGCCCCGCACCCTCGGCCAGCTCAACCCGCGGCCGCACGCCGCAGGAGAGCACCAGCAGGTCTCCGGACACCAGCCGGCCGTCGTCGAGCCGCAGGGCCGTGAAGGCACCGCCGTCGGAGTGCTCAAGCGCCACGGCCTTTGCTCCGGACACCAGCCGCACGCCCTGCGAACGGAGCGCCGAGGCGAGCACCCGGCCGCCGCCGTCGTCAATGCTGCGGGCCAGCGGGTAGTCGCCATGGTGAACCACGGTCACCCGCGCGCCCTCCTCGGCGGCGGCCAATGCCGCCTCCAGCCCGAGGATGCCGCCGCCCAGGATCACCACGTCGCCGCGGCGCTCGACGACGGAACGCAGCGAACGTGCATCCGCCAGGTCACGCAACGTCGTCACGCCGGCAGGAAGCGTAGGGTGCAGCGGATCGGGGTTCAGTCCGGCAAGGTAAGGGATCACGGGACGCGCGCCGGTGCACAGGACCAGCCTGTCGTACGGGCGGACGGTGCCGTCGTCGAGCTGGACCTGGCTCCGCGCACGGTCGATCCGCCGCACCCCCGAACCCAGCAGCACCTCGGCGCCGAGGGAGGCGAGGCGCGCGGGGTCGCTGAGCGCAATCGACGAGGGCGAGGTCCGCCCCACCCCGACGTCGGCCACCAGCACCCGGTTGTAGGCGGCCTCCGGCTCCGACCCGATAACGGTCAGCTGCACCGCACCGGAGGCCAGCGAAGGCTCCAGCACGTCGATGAACCGGGCCGCAACCGGACCAAAGCCCACCACCACAACACGTTCGGAAGAAGTCATACAGCCACCGCCTCGATCTCTGCGGTCCGGTGCACGCGCACCGACACCCGCGTGGTCTTGAATTCGGGCATCCCGGACACAGGATCCGTCTCGGACGAGGTCAGCACATTCGCGTTGCCCGCCCCGGGGAAGTGGAAGGACAGGAACACCGTGTCGGGCCGGATGGCACCCGACAGCTCAGCCCGGGCAGAAACCGATCCCCGTTCATTGCTGATCTCCACCTCGGCGCCGTCGGCGATACCCAGACCGGCGGCCGTCACCGGATGAATCTGCAGCACCTGCCCGCTGCTGGTCGCCAGGAGGTCGCCCACCCGCCGAGTCTGGCTCCCGGACTGGTAATGCTCCAGCAACCGGCCGGTGGCCAGCGCGAGCCTGCCATCGGAAGGAACAGAAACCGACGACGACGGCGCCACCGGATGCAGCACCGCCCTCCCGTCGGGATGGGCGAAGCGGTCGAGGAACAACCGCGGCGTCCCGCTGCTGCCTGCCGGGTACGGCCAATAGGCGCCTGCACCGCGGCCGGGCATTTCCCGATCGAGCATCGCGTAATCCACGCCGGAGTAGTCCGCGAGGCCGCCCGCGCTCGCGGCCCGAAGCTCGGTGAACACTGTTTCGGGGTCGTCAGAGAACGACGACGGCGCCTCGAGCAGCTCCGCCAGCCGCGCCATGATCCACAGTTCACTGCGCGCGCCGGGGGGAGGGGTCACCGCTGCGCGGCGGCGGAGGATGCGACCCTCGAGGTTGGTCATGGTGCCTTCCTCCTCCGCCCACTGCAGCACCGGAAGCACGAGGTCCGCTTCGGCGGCGGTCTCAGAGAGGAAGAAGTCGCACACCACCAGGAAATCGAGCGCGCGCAGTCCCTCCAGCACAGTTGACGCGTTCGGAGCGGAAACCACCACGTTGGCTCCGTGCACAAAGAGGCAGCGCACGCCGCCCGGCCGGCCCAGCGAGGCCAGAAGCTCGACGGCGGGAACACCGGGACCGGGAATGAGAGACTCCGGCACGCCCCAGACACCGGCGACATGTGCCCGGGCCGCGGGGTCGGTGATCTTGCGGTAGCCGGGTAGCTGGTCCGCTTTCTGCCCGTGTTCCCGCCCGCCCTGGCCGTTCCCCTGGCCGGTAAGGGTGCCGTAGCCGCTGCCGGGCGTCCCGGGCAGCCCGAGGAGGAGCGCCAGGTTGATGGCGGCGGTCGCGGTGTCCGTGCCGTTGGCGTGCTGCTCGACGCCGCGTCCGGTGAGGATGTAGGTGCCGCCGGGTTCGGCCAGGCGGTGTGCGGTTTCCCGGATGAGCTGCGCGGGCACGCCCGTGAGCGCCTGGACACGCTCCGGCCACCACGGGGTCACGCTCCGGGCAATGGCGTCATATCCGCGGGTCCGGTTCTCCACGTAGGCCCGGTCCGCGAGGCCGTCCATGATCACCACGTGGGTGATCCCGAGCAGCAGCGCCAGGTCCGTCTTCGGGAGAGGCTGCAGGTGCCGGCCGCGGCCCTCGGACGTGAGCTCGGCGGTGGCGGAGCGGCGCGGGTCGACGACGATCAGGCCGCCGGCGTCCCGCGTGCCCTGCAGGTGCTGGACAAACGGCGGCATGGTGTCCGCGGTGTTTGAGCCCAGCATGAGGATGGTGCGCGCCGAGCCGAGGTCCGCCAGCGGGAACGGCAGGCCCCGGTCCACCCCGAACGCGCGGTTCCCTGCAGCTGCCGCCGAGGACATGCAGAACCGCCCGTTGTAGTCGATCCGGGACGTGCCGAGGGCAAGGCGGGCGAATTTCCCCAGCAGGTAGGCCTTCTCATTGGTGAGACCGCCGCCGCCGAACACTCCCACCGCTTCCGCCCCGTACCGG
>NZ_KI914593.1:57300-58819 GCF_000520475.1 Arthrobacter sp. 35/47 | reverse complement strand
TCCCACCGCTTCCGCCCCGTACCGGGACCGGGTCGCCAGGACCCGGTCCCGGATGATTTCCAGCGCACGGTCCCAGGAGATCGGGCGGTGCACACCGTCGTCGTCCTTCAGAAGCGGCTCACGCACGCGGTAAGGGTGCTTGAGCAGCTCCGTGGACGTCCACCCCTTGCGGCACAGGCCACCCCGGTTGGTGGGGAAGTCCCGGCCGCTCACCTCCACGGACTCAGGACCGGTGGAGGTGAGCGTCATGGCGCACTGCAGGGCGCAGTACGGGCAATGGGTAGCTGTAGCCGAAGCGGAACCGCACATCTCAGACGTGCCCCACGCTTGAGGTGCTGCGGCGCAGGTAGAAGAACCAGGTCACCACGAGCATCAGGGCGTAGGCGCCGACGAATCCGTAGAACGCAGAGTCGTACGAGCCGGTGGCGCCCTTGGACGCGTTCAGCACCTGCGGAATGACGAAGCCGCCGTAGGCGCCGATCGCGGAGATGAGGCCCAGCGCAGCGGCAGCCTTGCGGCCGGTGCTCATGGTGCTCATCGACCGTCCACGGAGGGCGAAGATCACCGGGATCATGCGGTAGGTGGAGCCGTTGCCGGACCCGGCGGCCGCGAAGAGCACCAGGAACAGGCCCAGGAAGAGCCAGAAGTTGCCCAGCGGGAGCGTCCACACCACGGTGAGTGCGGCCAGCGCCATGACGGCGAAGGCGCAGACCGTGATCCGTGCGCCGCCCCAGCGGTCGGCGAGGCGGCCGCCGTACGGCCGGGCTTCCGCCCCGTACCGGGACCGGGTCGCCAGGACCCGGTCCCGGATGATTTCCAGCGCACGGTCCCAGGAGATCGGGCGGTGCACACCGTCGTCGTCCTTCAGAAGCGGCTCACGCACGCGGTAAGGGTGCTTGAGCAGCTCCGTGGACGTCCACCCCTTGCGGCACAGGCCACCCCGGTTGGTGGGGAAGTCCCGGCCGCTCACCTCCACGGACTCAGGACCGGTGGAGGTGAGCGTCATGGCGCACTGCAGGGCGCAGTACGGGCAATGGGTAGCTGTAGCCGAAGCGGAACCGCACATCTCAGACGTGCCCCACGCTTGAGGTGCTGCGGCGCAGGTAGAAGAACCAGGTCACCACGAGCATCAGGGCGTAGGCGCCGACGAATCCGTAGAACGCAGAGTCGTACGAGCCGGTGGCGCCCTTGGACGCGTTCAGCACCTGCGGAATGACGAAGCCGCCGTAGGCGCCGATCGCGGAGATGAGGCCCAGCGCAGCGGCAGCCTTGCGGCCGGTGCTCATGGTGCTCATCGACCGTCCACGGAGGGCGAAGATCACCGGGATCATGCGGTAGGTGGAGCCGTTGCCGGACCCGGCGGCCGCGAAGAGCACCAGGAACAGGCCCAGGAAGAGCCAGAAGTTGCCCAGCGGGAGCGTCCACACCACGGTGAGTGCGGCCAGCGCCATGACGGCGAAGGCGCAGACCGTGATCCGTGCGCCGCCCCAGCGGTCGGCGAGGCGGCCGCCGTACGGCG
>NZ_KI914593.1:48331-57200 GCF_000520475.1 Arthrobacter sp. 35/47 | reverse complement strand
CGGCCGGGCAAGCGAGCCGACCAGCGGGCCGAGAAACGCGAGCGAGAGTGCAGCCGGGCCCAGCGCAAAGGTGGAGAACTCCGGGAAGGAGTCGAGGATCAGCTTCGGGAAGACGCCGGAGAACCCGATGAACGAGCCGAACGTCCCGATGTACAGGAATGCCATCACCCACAGGTGCGGCTCTCGCAGGGCGGCGATGGAGCCGGCGAGGTCGGACTTGGCGCTGGACAGGTTGTCCATGTACTTCCAGGCGCCGAACGCGGCGATCAAGATGAGCGGCACCCAGATCCAGCCCGCCAGCGGCAGGTTGAGGGTGGCTGCTGCGGCTGTCGCGACGGCCAGCGGAACCACCAGCTGCGCGACGGCGGCACCCAGGTTTCCGCCCGCTGCGTTCAGGCCCAGCGCCCAGCCCTTTTCCCGGACCGGGTAGAAGAAGGTGATGTTCGCCATCGAGCTGGCGAAGTTGCCGCCGCCGAAGCCGGCGAGCGCGGCGATGGTGAGGAGGACTCCGAACGGCGTCTCGGGGTTGCCCACCGCGATCGCGAGCCCGATGGCCGGGATGAGCAGCAGCAGGGCGGAGATGATGGTCCAGTTCCGGCCGCCCAGCCGCGGCACCATGAACGTGTAGGGGATGCGCAGGGTCGCTCCGACCAGGCTGGGCATCGAGATGAGCCAGAAAATTTCGGCGGTGGAGAAGTTGAAGCCGGCGGCGGGGAGGTACACCACCACAATGGACCAGAGCTGCCAGACAACAAATCCGAGGAATTCGCACGCGATGGACCACTGGAGGTTGCGGCGGGCGATGTCCCTACCGCCTGATTCCCACTGGCCGCGGTCTTCCGGATTCCAGTTGTCGATCCAGCGGCCGGGCCGGTGCACGAGTGCTGCGCCGGCGGGTGCTGTTGCTGTTGTGGGCGTTTCCGGGGAAACTGCGCGGTCAACGCTCATG
This sequence comes from Arthrobacter sp. 35/47, assembly GCF_000520475.1. NCBI lineage: Bacteria > Bacillati > Actinomycetota > Actinomycetes > Micrococcales > Micrococcaceae > Arthrobacter > Arthrobacter sp. 35/47. The sequence goes on along the minus strand of NZ_KI914593.1, from coordinate 56,251 downwards.
GCTAACCTTTCGTTCGAGGGGCAGTACAGCCACACTAGGAAGGGCGCGTTTCGAGTCAGGTGTCGCTGTGTAAACGCGGTGTGACATCCGGGTATCCGCGGTCGGGAGCACCCGTTATCCCGGAACTTTCGGGCACTTCTGGTGACCCTACGACGTCGGAAGCCGCCGGAAGTGCCCAAAAGTTCGTCAGGAAAGTGTCCACAATGTGGACGGGTTATCTCGCGCTTCGGCGACAGTGCTGTGATTAAGAGCAACAAAACACCTCCGGCCGGGCGCCATTTCCGCACCCCACCGCCGTCCATAGAAAGCAAGAATCCATGTCATCGTCATCATCGACTGTGGAACCAGAGGCAACCAAGCCGCTGAACTCGCGCGGTCGCGTTATCTTCGCCAGCCTCATCGGCACCACCATCGAGTTCTACGACTTCTACATCTACGCCACGGCGTCGGTGCTGGTGTTCCCCGCACTCTTCTTCCCGAACTCCGACCCGGCCACTGCGCTGCTGCAGTCCTTCGCGGTCTTCGGCGTGGCGTTCGTCGCGCGTCCGCTCGGGTCGATCGTCTTCGGCCACTTCGGTGACCGGATCGGCCGCAAGGGCACCCTGGTCGCCTCCCTGCTGACAATGGGTATCGCCACCTTCCTCATCGGTGTCCTTCCCACGGCGCAGGTACCCGGGTGGTCCTTCTGGGCGCCGGCAATCCTGGTCCTCCTGCGCTTCATGCAGGGTCTCGCCCTCGGCGGCGAGTGGAGCGGCGCTGCGCTGCTGGCCACCGAGAACGCACCCAAGGGCAAGCGGGCCGTCTACGGAACCTTCCCGCAGCTTGGTGCGCCGATCGGCTTCATCATCGCCAACCTGCTGTTCGTGCTCCTCAACGCTGTGCTGCCCACCGAGGCATTCCTCGCCTGGGGCTGGCGCGTACCGTTCATCGCCAGCGCCATCCTGGTGATCGTGGGCCTTTACGTCCGGCTCAAGCTGATCGAGAGCTTCTCGTTCCAGCAGGTCATCGAGAAGGGCAAGGTAGTCAAGCTGCCCCTGGCCGCAGTATTCACCAAGCAGTGGCGTCCGCTGGCACTGGGCACGTTCATCATGTTCGCCACCTACGTGCTGTTCTACCTGATGACCTCCTTCACCCTGACCTTCGGAACCTCCCCGGCCACGGTGGAGCAGGCCCGCACCGCCGCCGAGGCGGCCGGCCGCGAGTATTCCGATGCTGCGGCAGCCGCGTTTGTACCGGGACTGGGCATCAGCCGTGGAGACTTCCTCTGGATGCTGATTATCGGCGTCGTCTTCTTCGGTATCTTCACCGTGGTCTCCGGGCCGCTGGCCGAGAAGTTCGGCCGCCGCAAGATGCTCCTGGCGGTCACCGCCGGCATCGCCGTGTTCGGCCTGACCTGGGTGCCACTCTTCGGTGCCGGAACCAGCGGGGCCATGGCGCTGCTGATCATCGGCTTCATCCTCATGGGCCTGACCTTCGGACCCATGGCGGCGATCCTGCCGGAACTGTTCCCCGCGAACGTCCGGTACACCGGCTCCGCCGTGGCGTACAACCTGTCCAGTGTGATCGGGGCGGCGCCGGCGTCGTTCGTGGCGATTGCCCTCTGGCAGGCAGCCGACGGAAGCACGTTCCTCGTGGGCCTCTACCTGAGCGCCGCCGCGGTGCTGACGTTCATTGCACTGTGGCTGTCCCGTGAGACCCGCGACCGCGATTACGAGAACAACATCGCCTGATCAGGCAGCAGAACTGAAGGGCTCCCGTCCATCCCCGTGGGGATTGGGCGGGAGCCTTTTGCATGATGCCTCTTCCCAAGTTTTCCGCAGGGACGCCGAGCCAGAATCATTGTCAGGCTTAGCATTTTTCAGCGGGAGCGGATGGGCATGGATCAGGAAACGCTCGCGAGCGGACGGTATGTCCTCGACCGCGTCATCGGCGCGGGGGGCATGGCGGACGTCTACCGCGCGCGTGACACCCGCCTGCACCGGGACGTGGCGGTCAAGATGTTCCGCCGCGGATCCGCCGAGGGAGTGGCGCGGGGATCAGCGGAAGCCCGAATGCTGGCTGCCCTCCACCATCCCGGCCTGGTCCGGGTGCTGGACATGGACGCCGAGTGCATCCGGCTTGAACCCTCCTACCTCGTCATGGAATACGTCAAGGGCCCGGACCTGGGATCCCTGCTCCGCGAGGGCGCACTGCCCCCGGAAAGAACGACGACGGCGGCCCTCGACATTGCCCGCACCCTTGAGTACATCCACGGCTGCGGAATAGTTCACCGCGACATCAAGCCCTCCAACGTGCTCACCCGTGCCGGCGACGCAACCGACGGCTCATTCAGCTTCCTCCTGACCGACTTCGGAATCGCCAGGTTCTTCGAAAGCAGCAGGGTCACCGCGACCGGCAGCCTCATCGGCACCGCCACCTATTTCAGCCCGGAACAGGCCCGGGGCGACCGCGTGGGAACCCCGACGGACGTCTACGCACTCGGCCTGGTCCTCATCGAGTGCCTCACCGGCGAACCCGCGTTCCCCGGCACCGGGCTGGAAAGCGCGCTGGCCCGGCTGAGCCGTCCGCCGGTCATCCCGGACTCCTTCGGCGAAGGCTGGTACCGGCTCCTGACCGCCATGACGCTGGACAACCCGCTGGACCGGCCCACCGCCGCCGAGGTGGTCCGCAGCCTGAACGCGCCCGGCTTCCCTGCGGTTGCCTTGACACCCGAAACAACGACGAGGACGGCACCTCCCGCTCCGACCCTCGCCGCGCAGCCGCTGGACATTCCGCGGACGCCGGTTGTGGTGTCGTTCGGGAGCAGCGCTCCCTGCCCGCAGCCGGTGCCGAGTGGGACGGAGGCGCCGCTTGGGGCGGGCGCGCCGCTTGGGGCGGATGCGCCGCTTGGGACAGACGCGCCGCTTGGCGCGAACTCCTCGTCAGCGGCGCACCCCATGTCAGGAGCGGTCGCGTCCGGCGGAGCGCAACCGGACGTCCCCCTCCAGGAAAGCCGGGACGCTGGAACCGGGCTGCGCGGCAGGGTGCTGGCCGTCGTCGTCGTGCTGGTGGGATTGACGCTTGCCGTCCTGCTCATCATCTTTGATGTGCAGGCGGGGCCGGGCCCGAACCCGCTGCCCACCGTGCCGGGGAGTACCGGCGCCCTGCTCGACAGCCTGTATGAAAGCGTGCAGCCATGAGCATGCGTGCCGCCCTGTGCGCAGCGGCCGTGGCGGCGGGGCTGGTGTTCAGCGGGTGCTCGGCGCCGCAGATCGAGCCGGAGGTGGCGCGGGAACTCCAGTCCGAAGTGCAGGGGATCGCAGTCCTCGCTGCGCGGGGCGACACCGCGGACGCCGTCGCCGCGGCGCATGGCCTCGCCGCCCGCGTCCGGACGGCACAGGTGGAAGGGCGCATCACCGGTGAACGCGCCGTCGTGATTCTCCAGCGGGTGGAGCAGCTGATCGAGCGGTTGGTGCGGTCGGGAGCGGGTCCCGCGGCGTCCGACCTGCCGCAACCCCTCGCAGGACCCCCGTCCACGCCGTCGGATCCACCGGTCGACCAGCCGGAGGAGCCGCCGGCCGATCCGACCGAGGAACCGGAAGAGCCTGATCCGGAAAAGGACACAGAACCCGATCCGGAGGAGACCGACACCGACGACACTGAGGAACTCCCCGCCCCCGAACCAGCGCCCGTCGCAGACGCACCCCTCCCGGACGTACCTCTCCTGGACACCGGGACCACGGACAGCGGTTCCAGCGGCTCCAGCGGTTCCAGCGGTTCCGGGACGTCGGGCAATTCCGGCACCTCGGGAGGCGGTACGGGAACGGGCCAGCAGGAACCCATCCTCCCGGCTCCTGCGGTCGGCAACGACGCAGCGAACAACGGCGACGGCGATGACGACGGCGGCAAGGGCCGCGGCCGCGGACGAGGCGGCGATGACTGAACAGGCGGCGATGACTGAACAGCCCGCGCTGACTGACCAGGCGGGCACCCCGCCCACCCTCCGCGCGGTACCCTTTCCACCATGCGGACTGACCCTGCACTACCGACCTGGCTGCTCGACACCGACCCCGCGCTGCGCTGGCAGGTGCAGCGGGACCTTGCGGAAGCGCCCGAGGAGCAGTGGCGGGAAACCCGGGCGCGGGTCGCCACCGAGGGGTTCGGGTCCGTGCTGCTCGGCCAGCAGGATCGGGACGGCCAGTGGGCGGGCGGCGCGTACTTCCCCGCCGGCTTCGACTTCGAGGGCCCCGAAGCTGCACCCGACGCGGGGCAGCCCTACACCGCAACCACCTGGTCGCTGAATGCGCTGCGGGACTGGGGGCTGGACGCTGACGCGCTCGCCGGCACGGCAGAGCTGCTGGCACGGAACAGCCGCTGGGAGTATGACAACCTGCCCTACTGGGACGGCGAGGTGGACTGCTGCATCAACGCCTTCACGCTCGCCAACGGAACCTGGCTGGGCGCCGACGTGAGCGGACTCGCCCGGTGGTTCCCGGAACACCAGCAGGACGACGGCGGCTGGAACTGCGAGTGGGTAGAGGGCTCCACGCGGTCCTCGTTCCATTCGACCCTGAACGTCCTCAGGGGCCTGCTGTACCGCGAGGCGGCCACCGGTGACGGCGAAGAACTCCGCGCGGCCCGCCGGAAGGGTGAGGAGTACCTGCTGGAGCGGCGCCTGCTTTACCGGCTCTCCACCGGGGAACCCGTGGCGCACTGGGCCACCCGGTTCGCGTACCCGTTCCGCTGGTTCTACAGTGCACTGAACGCGGTGGACTACTTCCGGGCTGCCACCCTGCACGACGGTGGTAGCCCGGATCCGCGCCTGGCTGACGCTATCGACGTCATCCGTTCCGCCCGCCAACCGGACGGCACCTGGCTCCAGGAGCGCCGGCATCCGGGACGCGTATGGTTCGAGGTGGACGTACCCGCCGGGAAACCGTCACCCTGGCTGACCTTTTACGGCACGAGGGCGCTTGCCTGGTGGGACGGCGCCAAGGAGCGGGACGGAAGCTAGCTGATCGCTGCGATGACGGCGCCGGCGGACACGGTGTCGCCCGGCGTCGCGGTCAGCCCGGACAGCGTGCCGGACTTGTGGGCGGTCAGCGGCTGCTCCATCTTCATTGCTTCGAGCACCACAATGAGATCGCCTTCGGACACCTCGTCGCCGTCCTGGACTGCCACCTTGACGATGGTGCCCTGCATCGGCGAGGTCAGGTCATCGCCGCTGGCCGCGGCAGCCCCGCCGCGTGCGCGGGCAACCTTCTTGGGCTTTGCGGCCGCCTTGCCGCCGGACTTGCCGTTGGCGACGCCCAGCGAGGCCGGGAGGACCACCTCGAGGCGCTTTCCGCCGACCTCGACGGTCACCCGCTGCCGGTCATCGGACTCTTCCGCCGACGCCGCCGCATCGCCGCCCGGCGTCCACGGCGCGATGGTGTTGGTGAACTCGGTCTCGATCCAGCGGGTGTGTACCGAGAAGCTGCCGGACTCCGGAGCGAAGGCCGGGTCGCTTACGACGGCGGCGTGGAACGGCAGGACGGTGGGCATGCCCTCGATCTGCATTTCCGCCAGCGCACGGCGGGACCGCTGCAGCGCCTGGGTGCGCGTGGCGCCCGAGACGATGAGCTTCGCCAGCATGGAGTCGAAGTTGCCGCCGATGACCTCGCCGGCTTCGATGCCGGAATCCACCCGTACGCCGGGGCCGGTCGGCAGTTTCAGGGTCTGAACGGTGCCGGGGGCGGGCATGAAGTTGCGGCCGGCGTCTTCCCCGTTGATCCGGAATTCGAAGGAGTGGCCACGGACCTCGGGGTCGGCGTAGCCCAGTTCCTCACCGCGCGCGAGGCGGAACTGCTCACGCACCAGGTCAGTGCCGGTGACTTCCTCGGAGACGGGGTGCTCCACCTGGAGGCGGGTGTTGACCTCGAGGAACGAGATGGTGCCGTCCTGGCCCACGAGGAACTCGCACGTCCCGGCGCCTTGGTAGCCGGCTTCCTTCAGGATGGCCTTGGACGCCTCATACAGGCGGCGGTTCTGGTCTTCGGACAGGAACGGTGCGGGAGCTTCCTCCACCAGCTTCTGGTTGCGGCGCTGGAGCGAGCAGTCGCGGGTGGAGACCACCACCACGTTGCCGTGCGCGTCGGCGAGGCACTGGGTCTCCACGTGGCGGGGGGCATCGAGGAAACGCTCAACGAAACACTCGCCGCGGCCGAACGCCGCCGTCGCCTCACGGACCGCCGACTCATAGGCCTCCGGAATCTCCGCACGCTCACGCACCACCTTGATGCCGCGTCCGCCGCCCCCGTAGGCGGCCTTGATAGCCAGTGGCAGGCCGAACTCGTCGGCGAAATCGAGTACTTCCTGTCCGGAGGACACCGGATCCTTGGTGCCAGGAACCAGGGGAGCGCCCACCTTCTCGGCAATGTGGCGGGCCTGCACCTTGTCGCCCAACTGCGCAATGGCAGAAGGGGAGGGGCCAATCCAGGTCAGTCCGGCGTCGAGCACTTTCTGCGCAAACCCGGCGTTCTCGGAGAGGAAGCCGTAGCCCGGGTGGATGGCGTCCGCGCCGCTGCGTGCAGCAGCATCGAGGATCTTGTCCATGACGAGGTAGGACTCCGCCGCCGTGTTGCCGCCGAGCGCGAAGGCCTCATCGGCCAGGCGGACGTGCAGCGCGTCCCGGTCCGGATCGGCATAGACGGCCACCGAGGCGATGCCTTCATCCCTGGCCGCGCGGATGACGCGGACCGCGATCTCTCCGCGGTTGGCGATCAGGACTTTGGTGACGGGTGCGGCGGATACCGGCATCGACTCGCGCATCATCGACTCGCTCATGGGTGATAGGGCTCCTTCTGGTCTGTTGGGAGCCTAGCGCGGTTTTGTTGCTACCGCCCATAAACCATGCCCATTCCCCGTGTTGGAGCGCGATTATTTGTAGGGATGCTACAAAGCGTTGCCGACCCGCCAGAAATCGGTGATGTTGACCCCCGCGGCGAGCAGCAGCTCCCGCAGCGTGGAAATGCTGAGACCGATGATGGCGTGCGGATCGCCGTCGACCTTCCGGATGAACGCTCCACCCCGCCCGTCGATCGTGAAGGAACCGGCGCACTGCAGCGGTTCGCCGGTGGCGATGTACGCATCGATTTCCGCATCCGACAGCGGCAGAAAGTGGACCTCGGCGGAGGCCACCGCACCGGACGCTGAGCCGAGGCCGGTGCCGTTGCGGGTGTCCACCAGCCAGTGACCGGTGTGCAGGGTGCCATGGGAGCCGGACATGCGCTTGATCCGGGCCCGTGCGACGTCGGCCTCATAGGGTTTGCCGTGCGCCTCGCCTTCGAACTCGAAGACCGAGTCGCAGCCGAGGACCAGCGCGCCGGCGGCCTCGGGAAGGGCTGCCACGGATTCGGCCTTGGCGCGGGCCAGCAACAGTGCGGTGTCATAGGGGCCGGGTGTTCCGCGGGCGGCAGTGACGGCGTCCTCGTCGACGTCGGACACCGTGACGGTGTGCGCGATGTCCGCCTCGGCGAGGAGCTTGGTGCGGGCGGGGGATGCGGAAGCGAGGATCAGCCGGAGGGTCATGCGATCCAGCCTAGTGTGGCGTACTCCCGCCGCCACCCCCGTGAGTTGGCAGGGTGCCATGGGAGCCGGACATGCGCTTGATCCGGGCCCGTGCGACGTCGGCCTCATAGGGTTTGCCGTGCGCCTCGCCTTCGAACTCGAAGACCGAGTCGCAGCCGAGGACCAGCGCGCCGGCGGCCTCGGGAAGGGCTGCCACGGATTCGGCCTTGGCGCGGGCCAGCAACAGTGCGGTGTCATAGGGGCCGGGTGTTCCGCGGGCGGCAGTGACGGCGTCCTCGTCGACGTCGGACACCGTGACGGTGTGCGCGATGTCCGCCTCGGCGAGGAGCTTGGTGCGGGCGGGGGATGCGGAAGCGAGGATCAGCCGGAGGG
>NZ_KI914593.1:32608-48231 GCF_000520475.1 Arthrobacter sp. 35/47 | reverse complement strand
GACACGCCGCGAATGGTGACCCATACGGGGTGTGTCCTGCCAACTCACGGGGGAGGGAGGCTAGCTCAGGAGCGCGCGGCGGAGGGTGTCGAGCCCCACGGAGCCGAGGTTGAGGGCACGGCTGTGGAAGTCCCGCAGGTTGAAGGTCTCGCCCTCGCGCTGCTTCACCTCGTCGCGGATCTGCTCCCAGAGGCGCTGGCCGATCTTGTAGGACGGTGCCTGCCCCGGCCAGCCGAGGTACCGGTTGAACTCGAAGTTGAGCTGGCCCTCGCTGATGGCGATGTTCTTCTTCAGGAACTCGTAGCCCGCTTCCGGGGTCCAGGTGCCCGATCCCCAGCGCTCGGGAATCTCCAGTTCCAGGTGGACGCCGATGTCGAAGACCACGCGGGCGGCGCGCATCCGCTGGGCGTCGAGCATGCCGAGCCGGTCTCCGGGATCGCTCAGGTAACCCAGGTCCTCCATGAGCCGCTCGGCGTACAGGGCCCAGCCCTCACCGTGCCCGGAGACCCAGACGGCGTTGCGGCGCCAGGAGTTCAGGAGCCCGCGCTGGTAGGTGGCCGTGGCGATCTGGAGGTGATGCCCCGGGACGCCCTCGTGGTAGACGGTGGTGGTTTCCTTCCAGGTGGTGAAGGTGTCCTCACCCTCCGGCACCGACCACCACATGCGGCCCGGCCGGCTGAAATCGTCGCTGGGACCGGTGTAGTAGATGCCGCCTTCCTTGGTGGGGGCGATCATGCACTCGATCTCCTGCATGATCTCCGGGATTTCGAAGTGCATGCCGGAGAGCTCGTCGACGGCGCGGTCGGACAGGTTCTGCATCCAGGCCTGCAGGGCGTCGGTGCCGTGCAGTTGCCGTTCGGGGGATTCGTCGAGGATGCGCATGGCTTCCTCGATGGTGGCGCCTTCCCTGATCTCGTTGGCGACGGCTTCCTGCTCACTGATGAGCCGGTCGAGTTCCTCCACGCCCCACTGGTAGGTCTCCTCGAGGTCGATCGTGGCGCCGAGGAACTGGCGGGACATCAGCGAGTAGCGTTCCCGGCCCACCGCGTCCTTCTCGGGAGCGTCGGGCAGCAGTTCTTCCGTGAGGAAGGTGCTGAGGTGGCGGTAGGCGTTGCGCGCGGCTTCGGCACCGGCGGCGAGGTCGCTGCGCACGGAGTCCGGAAGACCGCCGTCGTCCCTGGACTGTGCACCGCCCACAAACTCATCGAAGTAGCCGCCGTCCGCAGCATAGGCGGCGGTCTGCTCCATCACGATGCGGATCTGGCGCGCTGCCGGCACGATGCCGCGGTTCTTTCCCTCGCGCAGCGAGGTGATGTAACCCCCGACGGCGTCCGGTACGTTGCAGAGCCGGCCGGCAATGTGCCCCCACTGTTCAGCGGTGTCGGTGGGCATGAGGTCGAAGATCATGCGGATTTCCTGGGCCGGGCAGGCCAGGTTGTTCAGGTTCGCGAGGTTCAGGCCGGTCTCGTGGATCTCCAGTTCCAGGCCGAGGCGCTCGCGCATGGCATCCAGGGTGACGGCGTCGACGCCGTCGGTGGGTTCCAGGTCATCCAGCCGGTCGAGGGTTTCCCTCGTGGCTTCTGCGAAAGCCTCCAGCCCGGCGGGGGAGTAGTCGCGGTATTCGGTCTCGTGTCCCGGCAGCCCCAGTTGGGTGGCGAATCCGGGATCGAGTTGCAGCAGCGTTTCTGTGTAGGCCTCGGCGACGGCGTCGATGGCCGTCTGGGCGCGGGTGGGAGCCTCAACGGTCAGGTTTGCGGTGGAAGTGTCGTTGGTCACCCGTCGAGCCTATCGGCCCATGGTTGCCCCCGGCCACAGAGGCGTCCACTCTTTGGCGGGATCGTGACCGGATTGTGTTCCGGCCGTGCTGGAGCACCGCCACCCGCCGGGCCTGTGTCTACGCCAGCTTCGCCACCGTCAGCAGGACCACCGATTCCTCGATCGCCTCCAGGGAATGGCGCGCCTGCGGGACGATGAGCAGGTCACCCGGGGAGCCCTCCCAGGACACGTCACCCGCGCGCAGCGTCACCCGGCCCTCCAGCACCTGCACGGTGGCTTCTCCGGGATTCTCATGTTCGGCCATGAGCGAGCCGGCGGCGAGAGCGATCATCGTCTGCCGCAGGGTCTGTTCATGGCCGCCGTAGACGGTGCGGGCGCTCCGGCCGCTCGAGGCGCTGCGCGCGATCTCACGCTGGTGCCGGATGAGCGCGGTCAGGGACATTTTCTGCACGGGCCCGTCCGCCTCAGACAGCCTGGACACTGCGGCCGCTGATGGTTCCGGCCTGAAGCTCCACGAACGTGGTCCGCGAACCGCCGGCCCACGGTTCCTCGGCCGACCGTCCCCACAGCTCGGTCAGCAGCGCCTCGTCGCGCACCACGTCTGCGGTTCCGTTGGCGAGCACGGACCAGCCGGCCATCGCCTCGGACCGGACCTGGTCCACCTGGAAGGCGCAGCCCTCAAGGGGCAGCGCGCTGCCGATATCGCCGTCGTCGCGGGTCCGGAAGTAGATGGCGCCGTCCTGCACCAGGTAGTTGACGGGATAGATGTGCACCGCGCCGTCCCGCAGGAAGCCGAACCGGCCGGTCTGTTGGGTGCTCAGCAGCGCCCAGCATTTTGTCTCTGAGAGGTCTTCCGACATGTGGAGCGTGCCGGGCTGTCCCCGGTATTCGTCTTCCCTGGGGTCCATCAGTTTCCTTCCGCCGGGACCACCGCGAGGGCAGTCATGTTCGGTCTGGTAGTGCCATCCTAGGGGCACCGGGAACGCTAACCCAGAGGCCTCTGGCCCTACCGGCGGGAGCCGGATCAGGGACTCGGGGAAGCCCCCGCCCAGACCACGCGGTTGCGGCCTGACTCTTGGCCCGGTAGAGCGCCGTATCGGCCCTGCCCAGCAGCAGCGAAGCGCTGTCCTCGGGCTCCAGCAGCGCACCGCCCACGGAACAGGTCGTCTCAAGGTTCAGGGCAGCGAGCCGAAGCCGTTCCAGAATGGGGGCAGCGTCACCGCGCGAGCAACCCGGCAGGACAACCACAAACTCGTCACCGCCGATCCGGCCCAGCGTGTCGGTGGCGCGGAGCGCGGCGCGCCAGCCCCGGGCGAGTTCCTCGAGGAGCTGATCCCCGGCAGCGTGGCCGAGTACGTCATTGACCTCCTTGAAGTGATCGACGTCGATGATCCCCACCACGAGAACCTCCCGCGCAGCTTCGGCCTCCTGCAGGGCCGCGTCCAGGATCCGATCGAGCCCGCGCCGGTTGGCGGCCAGCGTCAGCGGGTCGATTTCGCTGCGGTCGCGCGCCCGGGAAAGCCACAGGATCACGCCGCCCGTCACGGCGATGACAATGACCACGACGGTGGGTTCGAAGGCCGTGATTGTTCCTCCCTCGGGCTGTGCAAGCCAGATGAGGGCTGCGCCGTACGCGGCCGCGGCAAGGCCGATGTGCAGCGTGGCGACCATGGGAGCAAGGAAAAGGAGCGCATAGATCACCACCCAGAGGTAGAAGAAGCTGAACGCCAGCGTCACCGGTCCGCTGCCGCCGAGGAGGATCGAAAGCGTGATGATGATGGTTCCCACGGCCAGCAGCCAGGGCAGGGCAGCGACCGGTAACCGGCGCCGCAGCAGGTACACGCCGCCGCCGATAAGGATGGAGGGGGCACCCAGGACAAGGAGGACGCCTTCATTGAGGGCAGACGGGTGGGGGAAAACCAGGACAAGCAGGATGGTGATCCCGCCCATCACGTAAAAGAGCGCCATGGCTGCCCCGGCCACTTCCCGGGAGTAGGGGAATGGCCTGGACCGGTGAAACCACGCCTGTACCATGTCCGCCGCTGAGCGTTGTGGTGCTGAACCTGCCGGCATGGGTGAACCCTTGCTGTTCGACGGCCCGCCTTCTGGGCGGCGGGCAGGGAAACGTTTGGGTTCAATCTATCCTGAGGACCCTGGGATGCCGAGAGGCTTCCAGGCAGGAAACGAACAGGGTTAGCGCAGGGCGCTGCGGCGCCACGAGCCCGGGCCCGGGCGCGGACCCAGCCGCAGCTGGTCCCGCCGGACCCAGGAGCGGTGCGCAGCCGGCCTGGGCGCGCCGTCGTCGTTTGCCTGCAGTCCAAGCACGACGACGGCGAGCGCCGCCAGTTCCTCCGGCGTCGGACTTCCGGCCACCACAGTGAAGAGGGGGCTTTCCTCGGGGGCGGAAACGGAATCGATGCTCACAGCGGGATGTTTCCGTGCTTCTTGGCGGGCAGGGCAGCGCGCTTGTCGCGCAGCGCCCGCAACCCGCGGACCACCTGGAGCCGGGTCTCCGACGGGGCGATCACCGCATCGACGTAACCCAGCTGGGCGGCCTGGTACGGGTTCAGGAGTTCCTCCTCATACTGGCTGATCACGTCGGAACGTGCCTCCTCAACGTTTCCGCCGGCGTCGGCCACTGCTTTCAGATGTCCGCGGTAGAGGATATTGACCGCGCCCTGGGCGCCCATGACACCGATCTGCGCCGTGGGCCAGGCGAGGTTGATGTCCGCGCCCAGCTTCTTGGAGCCCATGACAATGTAGGCGCCGCCATACGCCTTGCGGGTGATCACGGTGATCTTGGGGACGGTGGCCTCCGCGTAGGCGTAGAGCAGTTTGGCGCCGCGGCGGATGATCCCGTTGAATTCCTGGTCCTTGCCGGGCAGGAACCCCGGAACGTCCACAAGGGTGAGGATGGGAATGTTGAAGGCGTCGCAGTGCCGGACAAACCGGGCGGCCTTCTCGGATGCCGCGATGTCCAGGGTGCCGGCGAACTGCATCGGCTGGTTCGCCACGATGCCCACGGTGTGGCCCTCCACCCGGGCATACCCGATGACAACGTTCGGTGCGTACAGCGACTGCATCTCCAGGAAGTGGCCGTCGTCCACGACGGTGGAGATGACGGTGTGCATGTCGTAGGGCTGGTTGGCTGAATCCGGGATGAGCGTGTCCAGCTCCCCGTCCAGCTCGTTGGGCTCCAGCTCCTCCGTGAACTCGGTCAGCGGCGCCTCGGCGAGGTTGTTGGACGGCAGGAAATCGAGAAGCTCGCGGACAAAGTCGATGGCGTCCTGCTCATCGGAGGCCAGGTACGTGGAGGTTCCGGTGGTGGAGTTGTGCTGGCGCGCCCCTCCCAGGGTTTCCATGTCCACGTCCTCACCGGTGACGGTCTTGATGACGTCCGGGCCGGTGATGAACATGTGAGAGCTCTTGTCCACCATGACCACGTAGTCGGTCAGGGCAGGGGAGTAGGCGGCGCCGCCGGCGCACGGGCCCATGATGAGCGAGATCTGCGGGACCACCCCGGAGGCATGGACGTTGTTCCGGAAGATGTCGGCGAACATCGCCAGGGATGCGACACCCTCCTGGATGCGCGCTCCGCCGCCGTCATTGATGCCCACCAGCGGGCAGCCGTTGCGGAGGGCGAACTCCTGCACCTTGACGATCTTCTCGCCGTTGACCTGGCTCAGCGAACCGCCGTAGACCGTGAAGTCCTGGCTGTAGATGGCGATCTGCCGGCCGTCCACGGTGGCGTACCCGGACACCACGCCGTCTCCGAGGGGCTTCTTCTTCTCCATGCCGAACGCGGTGGAGCGGTGTACTGCGAGGGCGTCGAACTCCACGAAGGATCCCGGATCCACGAGCATGTCGATGCGCTCGCGGGCGGTTCCCTTGCCGCGGGCGTGCTGCTTCTCGATCGCTTCCGGGCCCGACGGCGCGAGCGCACGTTCCTGCCGCTGCCGGAAGTCGGCGAGCTTGCCCGCGGTGGTGTGGAGGTCGGGGCCGGCGTCTGCGGCGGAGCTGGCGTCCTGATCGAGGGGAAGCGTTCCGGGCTGCATCGAGTCTCTTCCGGTTGGTGGCTGGGGTAGTCGGTTCCTGGAGGGCGTTAAGTAGGTTTCCTCCAAAGAACCGGGCTTTCAGCCCAGTCTAGTGAGCCAAACGGCCCGGATGGCTGTAGAACACCTACAACAAGTCCCCGGAAGAGTTAGCGCGGTCCCGGAAGTTACCCGTGAGTAACAATTAGGTTTCCGACCCGGTCCGGGCCTTAGGGTGTCCCCTATGACAGGCAACGGCCCTTCGAACTCCCGCACCCTTTCCGGGCGCACCATTCTCATGTCCGGCGGCAGCCGCGGCATCGGCCTCGCGATCGCCCTCCGGGCGGCCCGGGACGGCGCCAACGTGGCCATCCTCGCCAAGACGGCAGAGCCGCATCCCAGCCTGGAAGGCACCGTCCACACCGCCGCGCACCAGATCCGGGCAGCGGGCGGCGGCGCGCTCGCCGTCGTCGGCGATGTCCGGAACGACGACGACGTCACCGCGGCAGTGGAGGCGACCCTCGCCGAATTCGGGGGCATCGACGTCGTCATCAACAATGCGTCCGCGATTGATCTGTCGAAGACTCCGGACGTGTCGATGAAGCGCTATGACCTCATGGCGGACATCAACGTGCGCGGCACCTTCATGCTCAGCAAATTCGCCCTCCCGGCGCTGCGCGGGTCGGCGAACCCGCACATCCTCACCCTCTCCCCGCCGCTGAACCTCGACCCGGCGTGGGCCGGCAGACACCTTGCGTACACCATGGCCAAGTACGGCATGAGCCTGACAACGCTCGGGCTCGCGGAGGAACTTCGCGGGGACGGAATCGCCGTGAATTCGCTCTGGCCGCGCACGCTGATCGATACCGCGGCAATCCGCGCCATGCCCGGCGGAAGCGAGCTGGTCAGGGCGGCCCGGACGCCGGACATCGTGGCGGATGCGGCGCATGCGGTGCTGGTCCGGCCGGCCCGGCAGTGCACCGGAAACTTCTTCACCGATGAGGAGGTCCTGCGGCAGGAGGGCGTCACCGATTTCAGCCGGTACAGCCTCGGAGCGCCGGAGGACGCGCTGGTCCCGGACATCTTCCTCTAGCCTTTAGGCGCCTGCCGGCCTCCCACGTCTCGCTTCGCTCGGCGCGGGCCCCTCGGCCAGTAGGCTTGAACCCATGACATCCCGCTACTCCAACCTTGAACGTCCGGGCCTGGACGCGGCCGGCCTGCGCGAGACGCTGTGCGCACCGCGCGGCCCCTTCGGCAGGCTGGAACTGGTGGAGGCAACCGGGTCAACCAACACCGACCTTGCCCGGCACGCCGCCGACGATCCCGCACAGTGGCCGGACCTGAGCGTGCTCACCGCGGAGGAACAGACCGCCGGGCGGGGCAGGATGGACCGTACCTGGACTGCACCGGAGCGGTCCTCGCTGATTGTCAGCGTGCTCCTGCGCCCGCGCAACACCGAGGGCCGCCCGCTGCCTACCCAGAGCTACGCGTGGCTGTCCCTGCTGGCCGCACTGGCCCTCTCGGAGAGCATCGAGGAGCGCACCGAAATCGCGCCCCAGCTGAAGTGGCCCAATGACGTCCACGTCGACGGCCGCAAGCTCGCCGGCGTCCTGGCCCAGCTGGTGCCCGGCGCCGGCGCGGAGCCGCCCGCCGTCGTCGTCGGTACCGGTGTCAACGTCAGCCTGACCGACCAGGAGCTGCCCGTCCCGACTGCCACCAGCCTGCTCCTTGAATACGCGGCCACCACGGACCGCAACGTCCTGCTGAAGGCCTACCTGCGCACGCTCGCGGCGCACTACGCCGAATTCACCGCGGTCGACGGCGATGCCACCCGGCCCTGGAAGGACGGTGCCTCGCTGCTCGAACGGGTCAGCGGACGCATGGTCACCCTGGGCCAGGAGGTCCAGGCCGACCTACCCAACGGAACGGTCCTGACCGGCCGCGCCATGACCCTCGACGCGCACGGTGCCCTGGTGGTGCGGGACAACGACGGCGAGAGGCACACGGTGTCCGCCGGCGACGTCGTCCACCTCCGGCCACTGACCCAGTAGATGGGCACCGGGACCATGCGCCGCCCACCGGACGCAGTGTCATGCGGCTGAGGCTGGAACCCGGCGAGCACGTGGTAGTGCGCACCAGGCCGCACCCGCGCCGGATGCTCGCCCCCTTCTGCTTCCTCCTCGTTCTTCTGGCCGGCGGCGGGTACGGGCTGGGCTGGTTCAGCAGGACGCAGTTACCGATCGGCTGGGAGCAATGGGGGCCCGCGCTCGTCACGGGATTCCTTCTCCTGATATTGCTGCTGCTGTTCCGGTTCTTCCTCCGGCCGCTGCTCCAGTGGGCGGGCACCCGCTACATCCTCACCAGCCGCAGGCTGATCCGGCGTGCAGGGTTTGCCCGGCGCAGCGAACGGGAGGTCCGGCTCACGGGGATCTTCCAGATCATCATCGAGCAGACCCTCATCGAGCGGCTCACCGGCGGGGGGAGCCTGATCATCGACCTGGGCCGCGACCGGTTCCTGTCCTTCGGTGAGGTTCCGCAGGTGTATACGTTCAAGCAGTACATGGTGGAGGCAATCGGGGAACTCCCATTGACCGCCATGTTCGATGGTGTAGACATGGAACCTGAGCCGCTGGATGGGGCGGAAAATGACGGATGGGACAGGAGCGGTGATGAACGCCAGCAGCGGCACGGATGGAACTGAGACCGGCGGCGCCGGCTCCTTCGCGGACGACGACGACAACCCGCTGACCCTCTCCATGCCCGCGTTCAACCGCGCCGATCTGCCGCCCCCGCCGGACAAGCTGGACCGTGACGCCATCAAGGCGCTCGAGATCGAACTCCTCGGAGCGGAGCGCACCCTGCGGCGCCGCGAGGTTGCCTCCGGCGCCGGAGTGTCGCTGCTGTCCGCCCGCAAGCTGTGGCGGGCCATGGGTTTCCCCAATATCGGCGATGACGACGTCGCCTTCACCGAAAAGGACATGGCTGCCCTGACCACCATCATCGAACTGGTGCGCAAGGAGCAGCTCACCGAGTCGGCCGCCATTTCCATCACGCGCGCGATCGGCCAGATGACCGACCGCATGGTGGTGTGGCAGATCGAGGCGCTGGTCGAGGAGATGGTGGTGCAGCGCGGAATTTCCGACGCCGCGGCCCGCCGGAACCTGGTCGCGGAACTCCCGCACTTGATTGAGCCCCTGGAGGAGACGCTGGTCTACGCCTGGCGCCGCCAGATGAACGCCGCCGTCCAGCGGCTTGCGGTCCGGGCGGAATCCGGGCTCGCCTCCAGCGAGGCCGGGCGGGAAGGCACCGAGGATGACGCTCCGCTGCCGCTGGCACGCGCCGTCGGCTTTGCGGACCTTGTCTCCTACACCAGCCTGTCGCGGCAGATGAACGAGCGCACCCTCGCCCAGCTGGTGCAGCGGTTCGAGAACATGTGCGCGGAGATCATCTCGGTGGGCGGCGGGCGGCTGGTCAAGACCATCGGCGATGAAGTGCTGTACATCGCCGAGACCCCCGAAGCGGGAGCGGAGATTTCCCTGGCGCTCGCCAAGGCCTTCACCGAGGACGAGCTGCTGCCCTCGGCCCGGGTTTCCATGGTCTGGGGCCGGATCCTGTCGAGGCTGGGGGACATCTACGGCCCCACGGTGAACCTCGCGTCCCGCCTGACGTCCCTTGCCGAACCAGGAACGGTGCTGATCGATGCCACCACCGCGGCGACGCTGCGCGACAATGACCGCTTTGTCCTCATGCCGCACAAGGCGCGCACGGTGCGCGGCTTCGGTGAAGTGCATCCGGTGACGCTGGCCCGGGGAACCGGCACCGGCCTGGTCCTGGACTGACGGCGAATCTCTGCAAGACCTGATGGGCACAAGTCCCCATGGCCCCGGGCCGCACGGCTTGCGATGGCGTGCAACACTTTAACCGGTCAAGTATTCGGTTGGCCGTCCCGGTCCGCCGGGCCGCGACCGCCAAGCGTCTCACCCGGGGAACAACGTGAAGCTACTGAACCGCCTTCGACGATTCAGCACCAGACACAGACGAGCACTGTCGGTCACCACTGCTTCCGCAGTCAGTGTGGCCGTGGTGGGCGGTGCGCTCCTGTACCCGGGATTTGCCACCGCAGAGGTTGACCTGAACGACGGCGGGGTCTGGGTCACCAACCGCAACACCGGCATGGTTGGACACCTGAACTACCAGTCCAGGCTGCTCGACGGCGGCTACGCGGCGAACAGCGACGGCTTCGACATCATCCAGGACCAGGCGACGGTCTTCAATATCAACACGGACCAGTCGAAGGTCAGCCCGGTTGATGTGGCGAACGTGGTGCGCGGTACTGAGGTTCAGCTGCCCGGATCGGCAGCCATTGCAATGGGCGGCGCCACCGCTGCGGTGACCGACAGGGCCGGCGGCGCCGTGTGGATCACTACCGCGCAGAACCTCACGGCCTTCAGCGACCAGGAAACCGAACCCGTGGTCACCGGGTCGCCCGGCGCAACGGCGGCCGTCTCCTCCAACAACCGGGTCCTCGTGGCCGATCCTGGTGCGGCGACAATCTCCACCTACGTGGTCGCCGCGGACGGTACCTATGAGGAGCCCGAGGTTGTCGAGGTCGAAGAGCTCAGGGATTTCGGTGACGTGCAGCTCGCCGCCGTAGGAGACCAGGCGGTGGCATTCGACGGCGAATCGGGCCGCCTCGTGCTTCCGGGCGGAGAAACGGTTCCGCTCCCGGATGCTGCGGGCGGGCGCCTCCAGCAGAGCGGACCGGCCGGAAGTTTCGCCGTGGTGGCCACGCCCACCTCGCTCATCAAGCAGCCCCTGGGCGGCGGGGATCCGGTGGTGACGCCGCTGGAGGCCAACGGCGTTCCCACGGCGCCGGTCCAGCTGGACGGCTGTGTCCACGCGGCCTGGGCCGGAGCAGCCGTATACCTGCGCGACTGCGCTGACGACGCCAATGACCAGCGCGAGGACATCCCCGAACTCGGGGCGGACGCGGAGCTCGTGTTCCGGGTGAACCGCAGCGTGGTGGTCCTCAACGACGTCAACGCCGGCGATGTATGGCTGGTGCTGCAGAACATGCAGCTGGTCGATAACTGGGGTGACATCATCCCGCCGAAGCAGGAATCCGACGAGGAGGACCAGGAATCGGCGAGCGAAAACCCGGTCAACACGCTGCCTGACCGGAGCGGTGAGAACCGGCCGCCGGTTGCCGAGGACGATTCCTATGGCGCCAGGGCAGGCCGGACCACCATCCTGAACGTCCTGACCAATGACACCGACCCGGACGGCGATCTGCTGACGGCTGCCGTGACGGGGGAGCAGCCGGCCGCGGGCGGCGTCCAGCCGATCTACAACGGCGCAGGCCTGCAGATCGTGGTGCCGTCCGACGCGCCCGCAGGTAACTCCACCTTCAGCTACGAAGTCTCCGACGGCCGCGGCGGCAGCGATACAGCCCAGGTGACCGTGGACGTCCGCAGCGCCGACTCCAACGAGCCGCCGAACGCGCTCCGCCCCACGAAAATCCTCGTGGAGGAGGGCAAATCGGTCAGCCAGAACATTCTGTCCAACTGGACGGACCCGGACGGCGATGACCTCTTCCTGGTCAGCGCCGAACCCACCCCCGACGGCGACCAGGTGCGCACCCGCTCGGACGGCCTGCTCACGTTCCGCGACGTCGGCAAGGGACAGGGCGTCAAGGAGGTGAAGATCGTGGTCTCCGACGGACGCGAGGAGGTATCCGGCGTCGTCAGTTTCGATGTGCGGGCGTCCGGGACGCTGGCTCCGGTGGTCAATTTCGACCACTTCACCGCCGTCGTCGGGCAGGAATCGCAGCTGAGTCCGCTGCAGAACGATCTCGATCCCGCGGGCGGGCAGCTCAGCCTGGCCAAGGCGGAGATCACCGGAAGCGACGCCGTGGTGACCCCTGACTATCAGACGGGCACCGTCGCCTTCACCCCGGAGGCCGCCGGGACCTACTACATCGAGTACCTCGTGACCAACGGGCCGCAGAGCGCCAGCGGCCTGATCCGGGTGGATGCCAAGGCCGAGGGGACGGAGGGCGCCCCCATTGCGGTGCGCGATGTGGCGCTGCTGCCGCGCAACGGCAACGTGCTGGTCGATGTCCTCGGCAATGACAGCGACCCCACCGGCGGGGTGCTCGTGGTGCAGTCGGTGGACGTACCCGCGGATTCGCCGCTGGACGTGGCCGTGCTGGACCACAACGTGCTGCGCATCCACGACGTGCGAAGCCTGAACCAGCAGACCACCATCACCTACACGGTCTCCAACGGCAAGGCCACGGCAACCGGAGAGGTGAGCGTCCTGTCCGTGGAGGGACCGGAGACGCTGCTGCCGCCGCAGGCCAACTCGGACGAGGTGACGGTCCGGGCCGGCGACGTGGTCAACATTCCGGTGCTGGACAATGACACCCATCCCAACGGCGATGAGCTGACCCTCAACCCGGTGCTGGCCCAGGGCATCGACCTCGCCGACGGGCGCATCTTCGCCTCGGAGAATTCGCTGCGCTTTGTCGCCGGCCCCACCGCGAAGACCGTGTACGCAATCTACGAGGTCCTCGACAGCACCGGCCAGACCGACTCGGCTGAGGTCAGGATCAACATCCGGCCGCTGGATGAACAGAACACTCCGCCGGTGCCGAAGAACCTGGATGCCCGGGTGATCGCCGGCTCCACCGTCCGCATCCCCGTCCCGCTCGACGGGATCGACGCGGACGGCGACTCCTCCTTCCTCACAGGGATCGACGTCGCCCCCACGATGGGCGCGGCGGTTCCCGGACCGAACTACATTGATTTCACCGCCTCCGCCACCGGCGCGGGAACGGACACCTTCACCTACACCGTCCGGGACCGACTGGGCCTGGAGAACACCGGAACCGTGCAGGTGGGCATTGCGCCGGCCGCGGAAGCGAACCAGAAACCGGTCGCCATCAACGACGGCGTCCTCCTCCGGCCCGGCCGGGCCATCGCCGTGGACGCGCTCCGCAACGATTCTGATCCCGACGGCGATCCCATCGCCCTGGACCCGGACGCGCTCACCGCCACCCCGGAGGAGATGGCTCCCGAGGTGGTCGAGGGCCGGGTGCTGTTCACAGCCCCGGACATCGAGGGCGACTTCAGCGTCCGGTACGGGGTCCGCGATGACCGCGGCGGCACAGCGAACGGCAACATCAACGTCACGGTGGACCAGAACGCCCCGCTGCTGCTGCCGATCGCCCGCGACGACCGCGTTGAGCCGACCGAAACCCGCGGGCAAACCGCCGTGGACGTTCCGGTCCTGAAGAATGACGAGGATCCCGACGGCGTCGCCGAGGACCTGGTTGTCAGCGTCGATCCTTCGTACGCCACCGCGGCGGTCGGCGCGGAGAACATGGTTCGTGTGGAGCTGACTGCGGAGGCGCAGAGCATCCCCTACACGGTGGAGGACATCGATGGCGGTGTGGCTACCGCCGTGATCTGGGTGCCGGGCCTGAGCGAGCAGTACCCCACGCTGGTCAGCGACGCCCCGATCGATGTGACCGCCGGGGAGGAACTCGCACTCGACCTCCGGGACCTGGTGGAGGTCCGCGAAGGGCGGACGCCCCGCCTGACGGTCAGCGAAAAGGTCACCGCGATCGGGACAGACAACTCGAACGAGTGGGTGGTGGACCCGAACAACCTCCGCTACGCCGCAGACATCAACTATGCAGGAAAAGGCTCCATCACCTTTGAGGTCACCGACGGGACCGGCCCGGATGATCCGGAGGGATTGAGGTCCACCCTGACCATCCTGACCAACGTGATCCCCGCGGCGGAGCGCAACGTCCCGCCCACCCTGGAGTCCGGATCGCTGGAGGTCGCCGTCGCGGAACCGGCCGCCACGCTGGACATCGCCGGTCTCGCCTCGGACCCGGACCCGGATGACACCCTGGAGTTCTCCCTCACCGGCGAGCAGCCGGCTGGCTTTGACGTGTCCCTTGACGGATCGGTGCTCAGCGTCGCCGCTGCGGACGGAACCGACGTAGGGACCACCGGCTCGGTCGGCATCTCGGTGACGGACGGAGAGGAAACCGTCTCCAGCGCCGTCGCGTTGACCGTGCTGGCCTCCAGCCGGCCGCTTCCGGTGGCGAACGACGACGAAGTGCCCGATGCGGTGCAGGGCGAACTGGTGACCGTGGATGTCCTGGCAAATGACGTGAACCCGTTCCCGGACGAGCCGCTGCGCATCATCGACGTGGTGGCGGACGGCAACGGCAGCGTGTCCCAGCAGGGCGGATCTGTCCTGGTGACCCCGGCCGCGTCATTCGTGGGGAACATGACCGTCCAGTACACGGTGCAGGACAAGACCGGGGACCTGTCGCGCGTCGCCACCGCGCAGATCGTGCTGACCGTCAAGGGAAAGCCGGGAGCGCCGTCGACGCCGGTCGTGGAGAGCACCCGCAACAAGTCCGTGGTCCTGTCCTGGGATCCGCCGGCTGACAACGGCTCGCCGATCACCGGCTACACGGTGACCAGCAACAACGGCTTCAGCCAGGAATGCCCGGCCACCACGTGCACGCTGACCGGTCTGACCAACAACGTCGAGTACGTGTTCACCGTGACCGCCATAAACGCCATCGGCACGTCCGACCCGTCACCGGAGTCGGCGGTGGCGCGCCCGGATACGCAGCCGGCGCAGCCCGCCCCGCCGACCCTGGTGTTCGGCGACGGCTCCCTGACGGTGAACTGGACCCCGCCGGCGAACGAGGGGTCCCCGATCGAGGGGTACGACCTGCAGATCTCACCTGCCCCGCCGAACGGCGCGGTGCAGCGCAGCGCCTCGGGCAGCCCGCTGACCTGGGAGGGACTGGAGAACGGCACCGCCTACAAGGTCCGGGTCCAGGCCCGCAACGCCGCCCCGGAGCCGTCCGAATGGAGCGACTATTCCGCCGCTGAAACTCCGGCGGGCCTGCCGGGGACGCCCGCTGCGCCGACGACGACGCGTGCCCAGTCACTGGGCACGGAGAGCCAGCTGGTGGTCGACTGGGCGGACGTCGCCCCGAACGGTGCACCGGTGACCAAATACCAGGTGCAGGAGTTCCGCGGCGGCGCCCTGGTGCGCACCCTGCCTGAGGTCCAGGCCTCCGAGCAGACCATCGTAGTGCCCAACGCCGAGGCCGATTACAGCTACTCCGTCCGTGCCTACAACAAGGCCGGCTGGACGGAGTACGGCGCGCAGTCGGCGCCGCGCCGTGCGGTCGGCTCACCCGCCGCGCCGAGCAACGTCTCCCTTGCCGAGTCCCGCACCGGTGCCGAGGGCCGCCACGTGGTGGTCAGCTTCAGCGAGCTCACCGCGGAACAGCGTAACGGCGCCCGCGCCTCCGAGGTCAGCTACCGGGCGAACTTCAGCGACGGACGCCAGATGGGTATCCGGCCGGGCCAGGAAGTCGGCGGGTTCCCGAACGGCCCCGCGGTCACCGCCACGGTCACCGCGATCGTGAACAGCGACGGCGCGAACTACTCAAGCCAGCCCGCCGGCTCCAACCAGGTGAATCCGTACGGCCGGCCGGGCACCCCCAGCGCCAACGCCCGCGGCGGCGCCGAAGGCGTCAAGCGGGTCACCGTCTCCTGGGGCCCGCCCAACCTGGCGAATAACGACGTGGCCCAGATCCAGATCAACATCAACGGCGGCGGCTGGCAGAACGTGGCCAACTCCGGCGACCGGAACGTGGCCACGAACGGCTACAACGAGCAGGTCACCATCAAGGTGCGTTCCCTGAATTCGCGTGGCACGGCGGGCAACGTGGCGCAGGCCTCAGCCCGCAGCGGTGCCCAGCCGCCTCCG
>NZ_KI914593.1:31520-32508 GCF_000520475.1 Arthrobacter sp. 35/47 | reverse complement strand
GCGCAGGCCTCAGCCCGCAGCGGTGCCCAGCCGCCTCCGCCGCCGCCTCCGCCGCCCGCAAACAACGGGCCCTGGCCCATCACCGGCGGCGGGCAGCTGAGCTCGCGCAGCTGCATGGACCCGGCCAACGGAACCAACTGGACCGGCAGCGGCTGCATCGGGAACCACTGGCTCTATGCGGGCGAGACCATGCAGTCCAACTGCTACATCACCCGGTCCAGCGGCACCTGGTACCGCCAGCAGTCCGGGCCCAACACCGACGCCAACAACAACGGACTGTTCCTGAAGGGCATCCACACCACCCGGGGAACCAACCCGCCGTCCGGCATGCCGCGATGCTGAAGCCCCGGGCAGGGTCCTGAAACACCCGTCCTCCCATGGGTACCGGTGCCCATGGGAGGACGGCCCGCCACGCTATAGACTTTCCACGGCGCCGCTACTGGTCGAGGCGCCCTTTCCCGGGGGACAGCAACACTCATGAAACGTGGTCTTGACCGCCGCAGGCGCGCCATCGTGTCCGGCACGGCGCTCGCGGTGGCGGGCCTCCGCCGCCCGCAAACAACGGGCCCTGGCCCATCACCGGCGGCGGGCAGCTGAGCTCGCGCAGCTGCATGGACCCGGCCAACGGAACCAACTGGACCGGCAGCGGCTGCATCGGGAACCACTGGCTCTATGCGGGCGAGACCATGCAGTCCAACTGCTACATCACCCGGTCCAGCGGCACCTGGTACCGCCAGCAGTCCGGGCCCAACACCGACGCCAACAACAACGGACTGTTCCTGAAGGGCATCCACACCACCCGGGGAACCAACCCGCCGTCCGGCATGCCGCGATGCTGAAGCCCCGGGCAGGGTCCTGAAACACCCGTCCTCCCATGGGTACCGGTGCCCATGGGAGGACGGCCCGCCACGCTATAGACTTTCCACGGCGCCGCTACTGGTCGAGGCGCCCTTTCCCGGGGGACAGCAACACTCATGAAACGTGGTCT
>NZ_KI914593.1:29142-31420 GCF_000520475.1 Arthrobacter sp. 35/47 | reverse complement strand
TCGGCGCGGTCCTCAACCCCGGCATCACCACCGCCGAAGTGGACCTCAACGACGGCGGCGTGTGGGTGACCAATCTCGCCCAGGGCAAGGTGGGGCACCTCAACTACCCCTCCCGGACGCTGGACGGCGGCTTCATCGCGGGCAGCAACGCCTTCGACGTCCTGCAGCGGGACGCCACCGTGCTCACCCACAACCAGGACCAGGGCGCACTCAGCCAGGTCAGCGTCACCTCCGTCACCACGGGGGATGAGCAGGAGCTGCCCGGCAGTGCCCTGCCCGTCCTGGGCACCGACTACGTTGTCTCCGTGAGCGCCGCCGAGGGCGCAGTCCGTACCGCGCCGGTCACCAGCCTCGGGAACTTCGCGGCGGAAGACGCCGTACCACTCGTTGAGGGCGTCCCCGGCGTAGCGGCCGCCATCAGCACGTTCGACGTCGTGGCCACCGCGGATCCGGCGTCCGCCGAACTCGTCACCTGGGCACCCGACGGTACGGGAGCCTTCGCCGAGGAATCCCGGCAGACCGTCGAAGGCCTGCGCGGAGTCGAAGACCTCCAGATCACCATGGTGGGCAGCGACCCCGTCGCGCTCGATCCCGCCTCCGGCACCCTCTTCCTCCCGGACGGACGCACCCGCATCCTGCCTGAGCCTGACGGCGCCCGGCTGCAGCAGAGCGGACCGGAATCGGACACCGTTGCGGTGGCCACCGCCGGTGCCCTGGTCTCCGTGCCGCTGGACGGTTCCGAACCCGCAACGCAGGCCGTTGCATCCTCGGCCGCCCCCTCCGCCCCGGTGCAGCAGGACGGCTGCGTCCACGCCGCCTGGGCGGCCGCCGGAAGCTACGTCCGGGACTGCCGCGAAGACTCCAACGACACCACGGCGGAAATCCCCGCCCTCACCGAGCAGTCGGAACTGGTGTTCCGGACCAACCGGGACGTCGTCGTACTCAATGACATCCGCGGCGGCAATGTCTGGCTGGTTCAGCAGGACATGCAGCTGGTGCAGAACTGGGACGAGATCATCCCGCCGCCGGAGGAGGAGGACAAGGAGGACGAGGAGTCGGCCAGCGAGAACCCCGTCAACACCCTTCCTGACCGGACCAAGGAGAACCAGCCGCCCGTCGCGGAGGATGACGAGCTGGGCGCCCGGGTGGGCTCCACCACGCTCCTTCCGGTGCTGGACAATGACTCGGATCCCGACGGCGACCTGCTCACCGTCACCGTCCCGGAGGGCCTTCCCGACGTCGGTGCGGTGCAGCCGGTCTATGACGCCACCGGGCTGCAGGTGGTGCTCGGGGCGGACGTCCCGCCGGGCAGGCACACCTTCGACTACACGGTCGATGACGGCCGGGGCGGGCGGGACACCGCGACCGTGACCCTGAACGTGCGCTCCGCCGATTCCAATGAGCCGCCGCTGCAGAAACGCACCACCCGGATTGTCCTGGAACAGGGACAGAGCGCCAGCCAGCACATCCTCGCCGACTGGACGGATGCGGACGGGGATGACCTCTACCTGCAGTCGGCCACGGCCGCCACCGAGGGTGACAGCGCCAGGCACCGCGACGACGGACTCCTCACCTTCACCGACGGCGGCGCGCAGATCGGCGAGAAGGAAGTGGCCATCACAGTCTCCGACGGCCGGGAGACCGCCGAGGGCGTCGTCGTCATTGACGTCCGGACGCCCGGCGAGGTTCCCCCGATCGCCAACCCCGACCACCTCACCGTCAACGCGGGCGAGGAACTGCTCGTGGCCCCCCTGGAGAACGACCTCGATCCCTCGGGGAAAGGACTGCGGCTGACCCGCATCAACGGCGGCGAAACCGCGGAAGTCACGCCCAACTATGAGGTCGGCACCTTCACCTTCCGCTCCGGCACGCCCGGGCCCGTCTACCTGGACTACGTGGTGGCCAACGGCCCGGCCAGCGCGCCGGGGATCATCCGGATCGACGTCCTGCCCGAGGGCGGGGAAGCCGGCGCGCCCGTTGCCGTCCGCGACAGCGCCCTGCTGCCCACCGGCGGGCAGGCCCTGGTCGATGTGCTGGCCAATGACACCGATCCCGGCGGCGGCGTCCTCGTGGTTCAGTCCGTTTCGCTGCCCGCCGATGCGCCCGTGACAGTGGCGGTGCTGAGCCACAGCATCCTGCGCATCAGCGACACCCGCGGCCTGAAGGAGCGCATCACCTTCAGCTACAGCGTGTCCAACGGCCGTGAGAGCTCCACCGGGCAGGTGTCCGTGGTCCCCATCCCGGCACCCGCCAAACTCCAGCCGCCGCGCGCGGCCGA
>NZ_KI914593.1:19370-29042 GCF_000520475.1 Arthrobacter sp. 35/47 | reverse complement strand
GATGAGATCACGGTCCGCGCCGGCGATGTCGCCACGGTGGAGGTACTCGCCAACGACACCCACCCCAACGGCGGCGAACTCACCCTTGACCCCGAACTGGTGGAGACCGTCGCCCCCGGCCAGGGACTCCTCGCGGTGTCCGGCAACAGCCTCCGCTTCAAGGCAGGCAGCACGCCGGGCACCTACCGGGCCATCTACGCGGTCCGCGGCCCCGATGGGCAGGAAGACTCGGCGCAGGTCCTGTTCCGGGTGAGCGCAGTCGACAAGGAAAACAACTCCCGCCCGCTCCCGGAAACCGTCAAGGCGCGGGCCATCGCGGGTAATACCACGCGCATCCCGATTCCGCTGACGGGCATTGATCCCGACGGCGATTCCGTCTCCCTCATCGGCATCGACCAGGCTCCGTCGAAGGGCACGGCGCGGGTCGGCGCCACCTACATCGAATACACCGCGGCCACCGACACCGCCGGCCAGGATTCCTTCAGCTATGTGGTGAGCGACCGCTTCGGCGCACGCTCCACGGGGACAGTACTCGTGGGCATCGCCCTGCCGAGCAGCGTCAACCAGGTTCCCGTCCCGGTGGATGATTCGGTGGACGTACTGCCCGGGCGCAACGTCACCGTGGATGTGTTGTCCAATGATTCCGACCCCGACGGCGACGCCCTGGCGCTCCTGCCGGACGGCCTCGAAGCCGCCGGCGGGATCGAGGCGGAAGTCCACGACCGCAAGGTGCGCTTCACCTCGCCGCAGCGCAGCGGCACCACCGCACTCCGGTACACGGTCGACGACGGCCGCGGCGGCACCGCGATGGGAACAGTGCGCGTGCAGACCCGCCCGGACGCACCGCGCCTGGCGCCCATTGCCCACGACGACCGGATCTCCTTCCCGGAAACGCTCGGGCAGGCCGCCGTGGACGTTCCGGTGCTTGAGAACGACTTTGACCGGGACGGCTCACCCGAAGAACTCCGGATCGCCTTCCCCGAAGGCACCGCCACCGCGTCCGTACGCCCCGGTGAAGGCGGAACCAGCATGGTCAACGTGCAGCTGCTGCCCGAGGCCCAGACCATCCCCTACACGGTCACGGACATCGACGGACTCCAGGCGACGGCGTTCATCCACATCCCGGGCTTCGCGAACCAGCCGCCGGCGCTGCGGGACACCGCTACCCAGGAGGTCAGAAGCGGTGAGGAACTCGTACTGGACCTGACCGAATTGGTGGTGGTCCGCGAAGGGCGGCAGGTACAGCTGACCGACGACGCGAAGGTCACCGCCGTGGCCTCCAACAACGCACCGCTGGTCCGCGACGCGAGCACCCTGGTCTTCACCTCCGCCGAAGACTACGCCGGTGCGGCATCGGTCAGTTTCGAGGTCACCGACGGCGCCTCCGTCGATGACCCCGAGGGACTGAAGTCGATGCTGACCGTGGGCATCATGGTCCTGGCGGACCCGGACAGGAACCACGAGCCGGAAGCACGCTCGGGCCAGCTGCAGGTTGCCCAGCAGGAGAGCGCCTCGATCGACCTCGCCAAACTGGTGCGCGACATCGACGAGGCGGACACCCTGAGCTTCTCGCAGGTCGGCGGGGCTCCGGACGGGCTCACCGCGACGCTCGACGGCCCGGTGCTGTCCGTGACCGCGGGCTCTGCCGCGAAGAACCAGGTGCACCCGGTACGGTTCTCCGTGACCGACGGGCGCAGCGACCCGGTGGAGGCCGCGATCAACGTTTCCGTGGTCAGCTCGACCCGCCCGCTGGCCGTGGCGAACGACGACATCGAGCCCGACGCGGTGCAGGGCAGGACCGTCGTGGTCGATGCCCTCGCCAATGACACCAATCCTTTCCCCGACTCTCCGCTTACCCTGCTCTCGGTCAGCACCGAGACAGGCCTCGGCTCAGTGAGCGCCCAGGGCGACTCCGTTGCCGTGACACCCGCCGACGACTTCGTGGGAACGCTCGTGGTGCAGTACCGCATCGGCGACCGGACGGGGGACCCGGAGCGGGAGGTCGACGGACGCATCCGGCTCACCGTCAAGGGCGCTCCCGATGCTCCGTCCACGCCGTCGGTCGGCGAGGTCAGCAGCGAAACCGTCGTCCTGTCCTGGGACCCGCCGGCGGACAACGGCTCCCGGATCACCGGGTACCGGGTCACCGGGAGCGGCGGTGTCAGCCAGGACTGCCCGGCCACCACCTGCAGCATCACCGGGCTCACCAACAACACCGAGTACACCTTCGCCGTGGTGGCAGTGAACGACGTCGGTGAGTCACCGTCGTCGGGCACCTCCGCCTCCGCGAGACCGGACGAGAAACCCTCCACCCCTGCCGCGCCGCGGCTCGTTTTCGGCGACAGCTCGCTCACCGTGGCGTGGGAGGTGCCGCCCACCGAGGGCTCACCGGTGGAAAGCTATGACCTGGAGATCTCGCCGGCGCCGCCCGGCGGAGGCTTCCGGAAGAGCGGTGTCTCCGGCACCACCGCCGAATGGGCGGGCCTGGAGAACGGCATCCCGTACAAGGTTCGTGTGCGCGCGTTCAACCAGGCACCGGATCCCTCGGACTGGAGTACCTATTCCGCGTCCGAGATCCCGGCCGGAGTGCCCGCCGCCCCTGCCGCGCCGACCGCCCAGGTCTCCTCGCAGGGAGGCTCCGCCAACTCCGTCCTCTCCGTGTCCTGGGCCCAGCCGGCCACCGCGGAGAAGAACGGCGCCGAAATCGAGACCTACACCCTGACCACCAGCCAGGACGGCAGGGCACTGCGCTCCGCCGAGCTTTCGGGATCGGTGTTCAACACCACGGTGACCGTTCCGAATTCGCAGAGCCCGTATACGTTCACACTCACGGCCTCCAACAAGGCCGGGACCTCTGCCCCCAGCGCGCCGTCTGAACCACGGCAGGCGGTGGGTGCACCGGGCGCGGTGCCGAACGTCCAGGCAGCTCCGGGCGACCGCCGGCTGACCGTCTCGCATGGCCGGCCGGAATCCAACGGCGCCACAGCACAGCAGACCCGCTACGAGTACCAGCTGAACAACGGCGCCTTCGCGGCGCTGCCCGCCGACGGCATCATCGGCGGCCTCAGCAACGGGTCCTCCTACACAGTGGGCGTGCGCGCGGTCAACACCGCCAACGGCAGTTCCTATCCCGGACCGGCAACCCAGTCCAACGCGGTGGTGCCCTTCGGCCAGCCGCACACGCCGTCCATCAGCTCCTCGCCGTCGGGGGAGCAGGTGGTCTTCTCCATCGGCACCACGCCGTCCAACGGGCGGCCGGTCACCTCGGTGACCTGGTCCGCGGGCCAAGAGTCAGGCTCGGTCGGGGCCGGCGGAGGGCAGGCGGTGGCAGGCAACGGTTACGACCAGTCCGTGACCATTACGGTCACCGTGACGGATTCCGAGGGCCAGCGCGCCACCCGGACGGCCACCGGAAGAACCTCGCCACCGCCGAAGAAATACGGCACCGTGGATGACACCCTCACCGACGGAACCTGTGAGTACCCCGCCTCGGAAAACACGAAGGCCGCCACCAGGAAAAACTGTGCGGACGCGGGCGGAACCTGGTTCGGCAACGGGTACCGCTTCGAAATCGAATGTACGCGTCCAAACGGCGGCCAGTACCCTGTCTTTGAAACCACCGGCCAATCCGGTTACTCCACCAAGTGGGTCAAGCGCGCGGGCGGCGCCTGGTTCAAGGAAGCCAGCGTCACCGTGGAAAGCGGAGCGCCGACATGTTGACCGCCCGGACAGACAGCAAGGACGGATCACGCAATGGAAAAAGGAAGACATCATCATGACAATGACCGCTGAACAGGCCGCGTGGTTCGCCGGGACGTTCGACAAGCTGGTCGGCAACGTGGGGCAGGCCGTGCTCGGCAAGTCCCACGTGGTGCGGCTTGTCCTGACAGCCATGCTCGCCGAGGGCCACGTGCTGCTCGAGGATGCGCCGGGCACCGGCAAGACCATGCTCGCCAGGTCCCTCGCCGCCACCGTGCAGGGCACCCATTCACGGATCCAGTTCACTCCCGACCTGCTGCCCTCCGACGTCACCGGCATCACCATCTATGACCAGAAGACGCAGGAATTCGAGTTCCACAAGGGCCCCATCTTCGCCAACATCGTCCTCGCTGACGAGATCAACCGGGCGTCGCCGAAAACCCAGTCCGCGCTGCTGGAGGTCATGGAAGAGTCGCGGGTCACCGTGGACGGCGTCAGCTACACCAACGAGCGCCCCTTCATGGTGATCGCAACCCAGAACCCGATTGAGCAGGCCGGAACCTACCGGCTGCCCGAGGCCCAGCTCGACCGGTTCCTGATCAAGACGATGATCGGGTATCCGGACCACGCCTCTACCGTGCAGCTGCTCAGCGGAGCCTCCACCCGGGACCGCTCGATTGCACTGAACCCGATCATCACCACCCATGCCGTCAAGGACATGGCGGACCTCGCCATGGAAACCCACGTGGACCCGGCGGTCCTCGAATACATCTCCCGGCTGACGGAGGAAACCCGCACCGCGCCGGAAACCCGCCTGGGAGTCAGTGTCCGTGGCGCCCTGGCCATGGTCCGGACGGCGAAGGTCTGGGCCGCCGGTCAGGGCCGCCACTACGTGCTGCCCGATGACGTGAAGGAGCTCGCGCCCTACGTGTGGACCCACCGGTTTGTCATGGACCCCGAAGCGGAGTTCGCCGGCGCCACCGCCGAGGCCGTGCTGCGCCGGGTCCTCGCCGACGTCTCAGCGCCGCAGCAGCGCGCAACCGCCTGACCCAGCTGATCCGCCATGGCAACAGGTACCGAAACCGCCCGGAAGGCCGCCTCGCGTCGCCGCGCAGGCGCGCCCGACCGTCGTCGTGCTCCCAGACCGTCTCCCGCCCCCGGCAGGGGACCACGGGGAGGGAGGCCGCCGTCGTCGCGCTTTCACCCAGGGTCACTGACCCGGGAAGCGTGGCAGCTGCTCCGCGCTGCCGGGACGCCGGCCGCCCGGCGCGTGGGTGGGGCGCTCCGGCGGTACTGCGGCCCCGTGGTCGGAGTGGTCAGCCCCCTTGGCTGGATCATGGCCGGGACGGTGCTGGCCCTCTGGGTGCTCGGCGCCGTCTTCGACTGGCGGGAAGCGCTGGTGGCCGCCCTGCTGGGCAGCATCCTCTTTGTCCTGGCGGTCGGTTTCATCCTGGGGCGATCGTCCTACGCCGTGGAGCTGGACCTGTCCCGGACGCGCGTCGCCGTGGGTGACCGCGCAGTCGGAAGCGTGGCCGTCTCCAACACATCGTCGAAGCCGCTGCTGCCGGCCTCACTCGAGTTGCCGGTGGGCGCGGCGACGGCGATCTTCCACCTGCCGCGGCTGAAACCGAACCAGCTCCACGAGGACCTCTTCACCATTCCCACGCACCGCCGCGCCGTCATTGTGGTGGGTCCCGTCCGGTCCGTGCGCGCCGACCCGCTGAGCCTGCTGCGCCGGCA
This sequence comes from Arthrobacter sp. 35/47, assembly GCF_000520475.1. Lineage (NCBI taxonomy): Bacteria > Bacillati > Actinomycetota > Actinomycetes > Micrococcales > Micrococcaceae > Arthrobacter > Arthrobacter sp. 35/47. The sequence continues at coordinate 23,603 of NZ_KI914593.1, read as the reverse complement.
GGTGTTCTGGACCGAACCCACCGACCTCTACGTCCACCCGCGCACCGTACCCCTGGTGGGCTCGGCCGCCGGGTTCATCAAGGACCTCGAGGGGCTGCCCACCAAGGACCTCTCCAGCGCCGACGTCTCCTTCCACGCGCTGCGGGACTATGTGCCGGGCGATGACCGCCGCCACATCCACTGGAAAACCACGGCGCGGACCGGAAAGCTGATGGTGCGCCAGTTCGAGGAAACCCGCCGCTCCCACCTCGCTGTGGCCCTCTCCACCAACACCTCCGAATACGGGTCCGACGCCGAATTCGAGCTCGGCGTTTCCGTGGCCGGTTCCATCGGCCTCCAGGCGATCCGCGAGCAGCGGAACCTGAGCGTGCTGACCCAGGACGGCCCGGTCCGCTCGGAAACCGGCCGCAACCTGCTGGACGACATGACCCGGATCGAGGGCCGCAACCAGCGCCTCACCGCTGTGGACCTGGCGCGGACGACGGCGGATTCGGTGCCGAACGCGTCAGTGGTCTTTTTCGTGGTGGGGCCGCAGGTGACCCCGTCCCAGCTCCGGTCCGCGGCGGCGTCGGTGCCGCCCGGGATCCGGTGCATCGCCATCCGCTGCGTCAGCGGCCAGGAACCGGGACGGGCCACCATCGGCGACCTCACCGTGCTCACCCTCAGCGACCTGAGCGACCTCGCCCTGATCCTCCGGAAGGCAGCAGCATGAGCCGCCGCACCGGACGCACCCGCACGCTCCCCGGGACCTTCCAGACCGGAATCGACGTCGGAGTGCTGACCATCCTCCTCGGGCTCGGCGTCCTCGGCTTCGGGCCCACCTTCGGCGGGGACCTGCGCTACCTGGCGGCAGGATTCGGCGGCATCGCCATCGGCCTGCTCACCGCCTGGCTGAGCACCCGCCAGCGGTGGGGTTTCTGGACGACGGCGGGGATCCTGTTCGGTGCCTACCTCCTGCTCGGCCACGCGCTCGCCGCGCCGGTCGAATCCTTCCTGGGATTCCTGCCCACCCTCGAGTCGCTGCGCGTGCTGATCGTCGGCATCGTGTTCTCCTGGAAGGACCTGCTGACGGTCGCGGACCCGGTGGGAATCAGTCGCGGCATGCTCGTGGTCCCCTTCCTCTCCGCACTCCTGTTCTCGGTGGCGGCAGGGCTGCTCGCCTGGCGCGTCCGCACACCCTACTGGGTGCTCCTGCCGGTCTTCGGATTGTTTGTGGCGAGCATCGCCTTCGGCACCAACCGGGCCTCCCTGCCGGAGCTTCGCGGCGTGCTGCTGGTGGTCGCCCTCACCGCATGGCTGGCGTACCGCCGCGACATCGCGCGGACGGACCGCAGCGGGGCCCTGTCCGCCAACGCAGCGCTCCCGCCGGACGGCAGCGCCTCCGCGGCTTCGGGTGGTCTCCAGTCCAATACGGCCCGGCGCCTCGGACTGGGCGGCGCGGTCCTGGCGGTGGGAACCGTCCTCACCCTCCTGATCAACCCGGTGCTCGCCGGCGGCACCGACCGGGATGTCCTGCGCGACGTCGTCGAGCCTCCCGTGGACCTGTTCGACTACCCGAGCCCGCTCACCAGCTTCCGCAAGTACGTCAAGGACCAGACCGACGAAACCCTGCTCACCGTCGCTGGGCTCCCCGAAGGGCAGCGGATCCGCCTCGCCGCGATGGACGCCTACGACGGCGTGGTCTACAACGTGAATCCGCAGGCTGCCGGGAACTTCGCCAGGGTGGGCGACGCCCAGCAGCTGGGCAGCGCCGACATCGCCGAAGACGAGGGCACGGTGGCAACGCTGGACATCACCGTCGGGGCCTACAACGGGGTGTGGCTGCCCTCCGGCGGCGAGCTGCTCGGGGTGGACCTGGGCGGGCCGCGGTCCCAGGACCTGAACCGGTCCCTGTACTACAACGACGACGCCCGCACCGCCCTGTCGACGATCGGCGTCCGGTCCGGCGACACGTACAGCGTCAACGTGGTCTTCCCCGACATCCCGAGCGACGAGGTGCTCACGCAGTACGACTTCGCCGACCTCACCCTCCCGCGGGTCCGGAACGAGCCTCCGGTCATCGCCTCCAAAGCCAGCGAGTACGTGGGGGAGGTGTCCGACCCCATCGAGCGGGTGCGCCGCCTCGAACAGGTACTGAGTTCGCAGGGCTTCTTCAGCAACGGCAAGGACGGTGAAGCCCCCTCGCTGCCCGGCCACGGCGCCGCGCGCATGCTCACCCTCCTGGACGCCGAGCAGATGGTCGGCGACGACGAGCAGTACGCCGTCGCGATGGCCCTGATGGCCCGCAAGCTCAACATCCCCGCCCGGGTGGTGATGGGCTTCTACCCGGACTGGGACGAGGTGGAGGATCCGTCCGCGCCGATCGCCCTGACCGGTGAGGACGTGCACGCCTGGGTGGAAGTCGCGTTCGACAACGCCGGCTGGGTCCCGCTGAACCCCACGCCGCCGGAGGACAACGAGCCGGTACCACCCCAGCAGCAGCCCCGGTCCTCGCCGAAACCGCAGGTCCTGCAGCCCCCGCCGCCGCCGCAGGAGCCGGCCGAGCTCCCGCCGGACTCCGCCCCCGAACCGCAGGATGCCGAAGACCGCCAGAAGGACTTCTGGGATGACTGGGGGCCGCTGATCCGGGCCATTGCGCTCGCCCTGATTCCGCTGGGCGTCCTGCTGCTGCCGCTGCTGCTGATCCTCCTGCTGAAGGTACGACGCCGGAAGCGGCGCGCGAACGACGGCGCGCCTTCCCAGCGGGTCGGCGGCGGCTGGAGCGAGGTGCTGAGCCTGGCAACGGACCTCGGAGCCGACACCAATGCAAAGGCCACCCGCCGCGAGAGCGCGCGGGAGCTCGGGCAGGCCTTCCCGGCCAGCGCGGGGTCCACCACGCTCCTCGCCGAACGCGCGGATGCCAGCATCTTCGCCGCCGGTGAGCCCACCGAGCAGGAAGTGGGGGAGTACTGGAATGCCGTGGAAACGTCGCTGGAGGACATGCGCGGCTCCGTCGGCTGGTTCCGGCGGCAGCGGGCAAAGTTCTCGCCACGGTCCCTGATCCGCGAGACCCGCTCCAGGATGGCTCCCGCTCCACGCCGCGGCACGGTGCGGAGGCCGGAGCAGTGACGGCAGCCGAGATCCAGTGCCCGCGCTGTTCCTCGCCGGTGGCTCCCGGCACCGCGTATTGCGTGCGCTGCGGCGCTTCCATTCCCAATCGCAGCGCGCATGTCCGTACAGTGGACCCACCGGGCAGTGCGCCGACGCATCCTGATGCCCGGAGAGACGGTGAGGGAGGACGGCAGGGCGCCATGGCTCAGCTCAACCTTGAGAACGGTCCGGCCGGCAAGCGGCTGGGAGCAAAACTGGTTGACGGTATCCCGCCTGCGCTGATCACGGGAGTTGCGGCCGCCGTCGGGATGCCGCTGATCGGCTACGAGCAGGTATCGGCGAGTTCCGCCGTCGTGGATCTGAGCATGTTCTTTGTGGTGGTCGGTGCGGGCAGCCTGCTGTCGCTCGGCTACTGGGTTCTCCTGTGGGGCTGGGAAGCGAAGACCGGCAAAACCCCCGGCAACCTGATGTTCGGTCTGCGGACCACCAATGAGGAGGGGTTCGCCCCCGGCTGGATGGCCGTCTTCCTACGCAACCTCATTATCGGGCTCTCGGGAATCGTCCCGGTCCTCGGGTTTGTCGTCGTGATGGTCTCCAACCTGTTCGATTCCAACGGGAAGCGCCAGGGCTGGCATGACAAGGCGGCAAGGACGTTCGTGTTCGACGTCCGGCGGGGACGCAATCCGCTGGAGACCGGCGGAATTAACGGGCCGTCGTCGTTCGCTCCGCAGCCGCCGCCCCCGGCGCTGCAGCCGGTGTCCTCCCCGGTGGTCTCCCGGCCGGAGGCTTCCGCAGCGCCCGTACCGGCGTCCGGGCCGGTGCCGGTGGTTTTCCAGTCCGAGAAGGTTCCTACCGGCCCCACCTCACCGCTGCACGATTTCGGTATCACCCACCCGGATGACGACGCCGGGGAGACGGTTGTCTCCCGACGCTCCGCTGCTCCCGCTGCCGGCCCGCCGGCCGTGCGGATAGTGCTCGACGACGGACGGGACCTGGTGCTGCAGTCCGCAGCGCTCATTGGCCGCAATCCTGCCGCCAGGGCCGGTGAAGCAGCGCAGCTCATCCCTGTTCCGGACGAGGGACGCTCGGTCTCGAAGACCCACCTCCACCTGAGCGTGGAGGCCGGCCGGCTCGTGGTCACGG
>NZ_KI914593.1:0-19270 GCF_000520475.1 Arthrobacter sp. 35/47 | reverse complement strand
CGCGGTGACAGCCCCCGACGGCGCGCGTACCCCGCTCCCGGGCGGACAGCAGCACTGGGCGGCACCGGGCTCCACCGTGCACTTCGGGGACCGCAGCTTCAGGGTGGAACAGGCATGAATCATCAGGAACAGGCAAAGGACTGGGACATCAAACTCACCGTTGGGTACGCGACCGACCGCGGCCTCAAGCGTCAACTGAATGAAGACTCACTGATCGCATCGGAGCCGATCTTCGCCGTGGCGGACGGCATGGGCGGCCACGAGGCAGGGGAGGTGGCCTCCGGCATCTGTGTGCGGACCCTCGGGGAGAGCGCCATCATCGGCGAGCACAGCCCGGTCTTTTCCGCCGCGGACCTCGAGGACCTGCTGCGGGAAGCCGATGAACACATCCGCGCCGAGACGGGAGGCCGCGCCGGAACCACGCTGTCCGGCGTGGTCCTCGTCGAGGAATCGGGGATGCCGTACTGGCTGTTCTTCAACGTCGGTGATTCGCGGACCTACCGGTTGAGCCAGGGCCGCTTCGGCCAGATCTCCGTGGACCACTCCGAGGTGCAGGAACTGGTGGACCGGGGACACATCACGCAGGAACAGGCGGCGGGCCACCCCCGCCGGCATGTCATCACCCGCGCCCTGGGAACCGGCGACGACTCCGAGGCCGACTACTGGCTGATGCCCGTGGAAGTGGGGGACCGGATTCTCATCTGCTCGGACGGACTGAGCACCGAGGTGCCCGAGGAGCGCATCTACAGCCTGCTCAGCTCGCTGACCGACCCCCAGCAGACGGCGGACGCCCTGGTGGAGGAGACGCTGCGCTGCGGAGCGCGGGACAACGTGACGGTGGTTGTGGTGGACGCGCACGGCGCCGACGGCGATGCCGACCTGCACACCACGGCGCCGCGGACAATCGGTGCGGATACAGCAGCCGCCGCTGCCGAGGCGGAAGCGGAGCGTTCGTGAGCGGTGTCCGCTACCTCCCCGGGGAGGACTGGCTGAGCGTGGTGCGCGGCGGCGTCGTGGTGCTGGTGCCGGCGGGCACGGCGCCGGAGGTCCTGGACCGGCTGTGGAACCAGCTCGGGGAGAACCCGCACCTGCAGGCGGTCCTGCCGATCGTCGCAGGCGGCTTCGGCCAGGGCCTCGAGTCCATGCCTCCCTTCGGCGTGGTGTCCTACACCGACCGGCTGCACGTGCTGCTGCGCGGGGCGGTGCGCCTGACTGTCGCCCCTGACGGCAGTGCCGCTCCGGTCGAGCTCTCCGGTGAGGACGTCACCACCTGGACGGAGCGGATCATCGACGGCGGTGGGTTCACCCTGCGTGCCGGTCCTGCCCGCGGAGCCGACGATGCTCCGGCCTTTCCGCTGGAGGCCGGCATTGTCCGCGCGTGCGGGGTGAGCGTGAATGACCTTGACCCCGAACGGGCAATGACCGGTGCGCTGGAGGCCGAGGAATCAGCGACCATCAACCCGAGCCTGTACCTGACCTCCGCCGACGGCTCCAGCGACGACGACGGCGCTCCCGGCGCCAGTACTGCCGGCGGCCAGGATCCGGACCTGCAGCTTCCCGGCGGGCGGGACCCGCGCGTGCAGGACCAGCTCGTGCAGGACCTGAACTCGCAGGACCCTGACCCGGAGTCGCAGTCCACCGGCTATGACCACCTGTGGGACCGGACGGTGGTGCGGCGCGTGGAGGATGCTGCCGTGCGCCCGCCGGAAGAGGACGATCTCCCTGCGGCTCCGGACGTACCTTCACCGGAGGCGCCTGTTGCCGAACCCGTTCTTGAATCCGAACCCAAACCCAGACCCGAGCCGGCAGTGCCCAGCGAACCCGGTCCGACACCCGCTCCGGCGCCCATTCCGGTGTCCGCGCCCGGCGAGTTGATCGACTCCGTACCCTGGATCCGCAGGAGCCCCGAACCCGACTCCCCGGCGGCGCCGTTGCCGGTCCCGCACGGAGAGCCGGCGCCAACCCCGCCCTCCACCGGGCAGGATTCCGACCACGACGGCCACACGATCATGCGCAGCGACCTTTCCACGGCCGCGCCCTCCCAGCCCGGCTCCAGCGCCCAGCCCGGCTCCAGCGCCCAGCCCGGCTCCGGTGCCCAGCCCGGCTCCAGCGCCCAGCCCGGAGCCACATCCCAGCCCGGATCCGACGTCCGCCCGGGGACAGGACCGCTGGTCCTGGCACGGCTGTGCGGTCAGGGCCACGCCAACCCACCCGAAGCACCCGACTGCGGTCTTTGTTCGCAGCCGCTGGACGGCGAGCCGCGCCGGGTCCGGCGCCCCAGCCTCGGCACCATGCGCATCTCGACCGGTGAGGTGGTGGAGCTGGACCAGTCGCTGATCATTGGGCGGCAGCCCTCCGTCTCCCGGGTACAGGGCAGCGGAATGCCGAAGCTGGTGCAGGTGACAAGCGCCGGAGGCGACATCTCCCGCTCCCACGTCGAGGTCCGGCTCGACGGCTGGCACGTCCTGCTGTGCGACCTCAAGGCCACCAACGGCACGGTACTCATCCGCGCCGGCCAGCCGCCCCGGCGCCTGGGGGAGGGCGAGAGCGCGTTCCTGCTCGACGGTGACGTCGCCCAGCTTGGCGACGACGTCTTCCTGCGCTTCGAGGGCCTGCGATGAGTTCACGCCGCGCCGCCGCGCCGCCGCCGCACATCCCCGGCTACCGTTACGTCAGCCTGCTCGGATCCGGCGGCTTCTCCGACGTCTACCTGTATGAGCAGGACCGCCCCCGCCGGCGCGTGGCCGTCAAGGTCCTGGTCTCCGGGCTGCTCACCGAGGGTGCCCGGAAGGCATTCGAGTCCGAGGCCAACCTCATGGCCCAGCTCTCCACGCACCCGTACATCGTCACCATCTACGAAGCCAACATCACCGATGACGGCCACTCCTATCTCGCAATGGAATACTGCTCCCGGCCCAGCCTGGACGTGCGGTACCGCAAGGGCCGGCTGTCCCTCGCGGAGACCCTCTCGATCGGAGTCCAGGTCTCCTCCGCCGTCGAGTCCGCGCACCGCGCCGGGATTGTGCACCGGGATATCAAGCCCGCCAACATCCTGGTGACCGACTACAACCGTCCCGCGCTCACGGACTTCGGAATCTCCGGCACCACCGACGGCGGCGCCGACGAGGACCTCGGCATGTCCATCCCGTGGTCGCCGCCGGAAGCGTTCGACGGCGGCGCCGTGGACGGCGTCCGGATGGACGTCTGGTCCCTCGGCGCCACCCTGTACACCCTGCTTGCGGGGCGCTCGCCGTTTGTTTTCCCCGGAATGGACAATTCGCAGCGTCAGCTCATGGACCGCATCGGGTCCATGCCGCTCGCCCCGATCGGCCGGGAGGACCTGCCGCAGTCCCTCGAGCTCGCCCTTGCCACCGCCATGGCGAAGAACCCGGCCGCGCGCTACGACTCCGCGCACTCATTCGCGCTGACGCTGCAGCGAATCCAGACGGAGCTGGGCATCTCGGTCACCCCCTTCGAAGTGCTCGATGACACCGAACACGTCCGCGAGGACGACGACGGCGCCGAGGCCACCCGGGTGCGCAAGGTGGTCTCCATCGACCCGGAATCGCCCACCTTCTCACCCACCTTCCCGCCGGCCGCGCGGACGGCACCGGCCCGGGAGGCGCAGCCGGGCGTGCCCACCTACACGTCGCCGTCGTCGTCGTGGTCCTCCTCCGGTACAGCGCAGCCGGATGCCGAGACCGACGCAACCGATGACCAGGGCTGGCGGGACCGCACGGTGCTGCGCGGCAGGGATCCGCACGCCGACTCGGTGCGGCTGGACACCACCGTCCACCGCCCCGCGGGGCCGGGCGCGGAAACGGAAACGGAGGAACCCGACCCGGTGCGCCGGAAGCGGGGGCCGCTGGCAGGGATCCTCCTGGGACTGGTGGTGCTTGCCGCCGTCGTGCTCGGCGCGTTCGCGGTCCTCAACGGACAGCCGGAGGAGGAGCCCGCCGTGGCGCCGCCCACCCAGCCGCCGCCCGATGCGCTCGCCGGCGTCGAGGGAGTTGTCCCGACGCCGACGGACATCACCGCGGAGGAGTCCGGCAACGCTGTGGTCTTCACCTGGACCAACCCCGATCCGCAGGACGGGGACGTGTACCGGTTCCGGACGGTCACCGTGCAGGAGGAAGGCGACTGGGACCGGACAGTACAGACCGAAGCCCCCGTCGTGGCCAACCCGGACGGACCCACCTGCGCTGATATACAGATAGTGCGGGCAAACGGAACTGCATCGGAGCCTGAACGTGCCTGCTGGCCTGAGTGAGTCGAAGGGAACATCTGTGGGGGAACTGGCAATAGATTTCTGCGGCGAGTGGCATGAGCCGAAGGACGATGGGCCGTTCAACATCGGGCGCGAGGGTGACCTCGAGGTTGATGACAACCCGTACCTGCACCGGAAGTTCCTCCAGATTGCCCGCCAGAACGGCATCTGGTGGCTGAACAACGTGGGCACCATGCTGTCGGCGACCGTGGCGGACACCACCGGCGGGATGCAGGCCTGGGTGGCCCCGGGGGCGCGGATTCCGCTGGTGTTCGGGCAGACCCGCGTGGTCTTCACGGCCGGGCCCACCACCTACGAGTTCGATGTGCACCTCAAGACCCCCGCGTTCCGCCAGGAGCGCCAGGTGGACGACGGCTCGGGGACAACCACCATCGGCCCGGTGCGCTTCACCGATTCCCAGCGCGCACTCATCGTGGCCCTCGCCGAACCGATGCTCCGACGCGAGGGCACGGGCTTCAGCTCCATCCCGTCCTCGGCCGCGGCGGCGCAGCGCCTGGGCTGGGCGCTGACCAAGTTCAACCGCAAGCTCGACAACGTCTGCGACAAGCTGGACCGGGTCGGTGTGGTGGGCCTGCGCGGCGGCGGCGGCAAGCTTGCCACCAACCGGCGGGCGCGGCTGGTTGAGCATGCGGTGACCTCCCACATCGTCACCCCCGAAGACCTGCACCTGCTCGAAACCATGAAGGGCAAAGCGGATGAGGACTGACGCGTCTGCGTGCTGTCCCAACCCGACCGTCCTTCCCAACCACCCGGAGTGTTCCTGACATGTTGCTGCGCCTCACCCTGCGGCGTGACCCCGACCCCGCGAAGGATCTCGCCGTCACCGTGGACGGGCTGGCAACCGTCAGCGACGTTGCCCGCGAACTGTACGTCGCCGACCCGGGACGCGCGGGAGCAGAACCGCCGGGGGAGCTCTCGCTGACCGTCGAGGAGTCCTACGTGGCCGGTGGCATGCGCGGCCGGGCACTGAATCCCACGGTGAGCCTCTTCGAATCCGGCCTGCGTCCCGGTTCCACCGTGACCATCAGCCGCGTGAGCGACCAGTTCAACGTGCCGGGCCAGGACCGCGGCCCCGCCGTCGCCACCCTCCGCGTGCTGTCCGGACCCGACGCCGGCAAGGAATTCTCCCTGCCCGCCGGAGCCAGCTACCTCGGCCGGGACCGCAACTGCGACATCCGGTTTTCCGATCCCATGATGTCCAAACGCCACGCCCGCATCAACGTCGCGGACGGCATCGAGATCATCGACACCAACTCGGCCAACGGGCTGCTGATGGGTGGCACGCGGGTAGAGCGCACGTCGCTGACCAGCGCAGATGAGATTACCCTCGGCGACACCACCGTGGCCGTGGTGCCGTTGACCCGCGCCTACTCGGCGGACCCCACCAATCCGGTGGTCGAGTTCAACCGCTCGCCCCGGGTGGTGCCGGCGTTCACGGAGAAACCGAAGCAGCTTCCGGCGGGCCCGCGGCGGCCGAACCCCCAGCGGTTCCCCTACCTGCTGCTGATTGCGCCGATCCTGCTGGGCGCCATCATGTTCTCCATCACCCGCAGCCCGTTCAGCCTCATCTTCATCCTGATGATGCCGATGATCCTGGTGGGCAGTTACCTTGACCAGCGGATCACGGCGAAGCGGACGTTCCGCGAAGCAGTGGCGCAGTTCCACTCATCCATGGCGTTCTTCCGCAGCGACATCGACCGGACCCGCAAGGTGGAGCGGGCAGTCCGGCACGCCGAGGCACCCTCCGTCGCGGACACGGTCGATGCCATCTACAAACTCGGTCCGCTGCTGTGGACGCACCGACCCGAACACGACTTCTTCCTCACCCTGCGCTTCGGTACCGGCCGTGCGCCCTCCCGGATAGAGCTCTCGGAACCTGCGGGGTCCGACACCATGCCCGAGTACTCGGAGGAAATCCGCGACGCGGCCGAGGAGTACGCCTACATCGACGATGTGCCGATCGTCGCGAACCTGCGCCTGTCCGGTGCGCTCGGCGTCGCGGGTGCCCGCGGGGTGGTGGACAGCGTCGCCCGAGGCCTCGTGATCCAGGCCATCGGGCTCCACTCGCCGGCGGAACTGGCCGTCGTCGCGCTGACCAGCGTCCAGTCGAAGGAGCGGTGGGGGTGGCTGCAATGGCTCCCGCACACCGGATCCGTCCACAGCCCGCTGGGCGGCGACCACCTGGCGGCCGGTCCCGCCGCGGCCGGGCTGCTGCTGTCCCGGCTGGAAGACCTGGTGTCGGTGCGCTCGGCGGAGCGGACCTCCGCGGCGCTTCGCGGACGCCTCGATCCCGCCAGGGAGCTGGATCTGCCGGCGCCCGTGACGCCGTCGGTCCTGGTGATCGTCGAGGATGACGTGACCGTGGACCGCGCCCGGCTGACCCGCGTCGCTGAGGCGGGAGCCGACGTCGGGGTCCATGTCCTGTGGGTGGCCGGGACAGTGGCGGCGCTGCCCGCCGCCTGCCGCGACTTCCTGTTCGTCGACGGCGACGCGGCGAACGTCAGCGGGCAGGTGCGCCTGGGTGAGCTGTCCACGCCGGTGAGCTGCGAAAGCGTGGACCTTGAGCTGGCCGGCCAGCTGGCACGGATGCTGACTCCCGTCGTCGACGTCGGAAAACCGGTGGAGGATGATTCGGACCTTCCGCGCGCGGTGTCCTATGTAACGCTTGCCGGGCACGAACTGATGGAGGAGACGACGGCGGTCGCGGACCGCTGGACGGAAAACAACTCGGTGGCCTCGCGGGCGGTGCCCAACCGGAAGCACCAGGGATCGCTGCGCGCGCTGGTCGGGTCCAAGGGCGTCGAACCCATGTACCTGGACCTCAAGACGGAGGGTCCGCACGCGCTGGTCGGCGGGACCACCGGTGCCGGCAAGTCAGAGTTCCTGCAGTCGTGGGTACTCGGGATGGCGGCCGCCTACAGCCCGGACCGGCTGACCTTCCTGTTTGTCGACTACAAGGGCGGCGCGGCGTTTGCCGACTGCGTGAACCTGCCCCACACCGTCGGACTGGTCACGGACCTCTCACCGCACCTGGTGCGCCGGGCGCTGACCTCGCTGCGGGCCGAACTGCACCACCGCGAGCACCTTTTCAACCGCAAGAAAGCCAAGGACCTGCTGGCGATGGAGCGGGAGGCGGATCCGGAGACACCGCCGTCGCTGGTCATCGTGGTGGACGAGTTCGCGGCGCTGGCGCGTGAGGTTCCGGAGTTTGTGGACGGGGTGGTGGACATCGCCGCCCGCGGGCGCTCACTCGGGCTGCACCTCATCCTCGCCACTCAGCGTCCCTCCGGCGTCATCAAGGACAACCTGCGGGCCAACACCAACCTGCGGATCGCGCTGCGGATGGCGGACACCGACGATTCGCAGGACATCCTCGGCACCCCCATGGCTGCCTACTTCAGCCCCTCCATCCCCGGACGCGGAGCGGCGAAGACGGGGCCGGGCCGCATCCAGAGCTTCCAGACCGGTTATGCCGGCGGCTGGACCACCCGGGAACCGGCGCGCCCGCGGATCGACGTGGTGGAGATGAACTTCGGGTCCGGGGCACGGTGGGAATCCGCCGCGGGGGAGTCCGTTGCCGAGCCGGGCGGCGCGAACGATATCGCCCGCATCGTCGCCAACGTCTCGCAGGCGGCGGTGGAACTGGGCATCAGGCCGCCGCGTAAACCGTGGCTGGCCGAACTCGCGGAGGCCTATGACTTCTCGAAGCTGCCGAACCCCCGCACCGATGAGTCGCTGCTGCTGGGCGTGGTGGATGATCCGGAACACCAGGCGCAGCCCACCGTGTCCTACCAGCCCGACGTCGACGGGAACCTCGCTATCCTGGGCTCCGGCGGGTCCGGCAAATCGACGGCGCTGCGGACGCTGGCGATCGGGTCGGCGGTGACGGTGCGCGGCGGTCCCGTGCAGGTCTACGGCATCGACTGCGCGTCCAACGGCCTGCAGATGCTGGCGCAGCTGCCGCACGTCGGTGCAATCCTCGACGGTGAGGATTCCGAGCGGATCGGCCGGCTGCTCAGGTACCTGCGCGGGATCATCAACGAGCGGGCGGACCGTTTCGCCGAAGTGCGTGCCGGCACCATCACCGAGTACCGGCGGCTTGCCGGTAAACCGGACGAACCGCGGATCCTGCTCCTGGTGGACGGCATCACCACCTTCCGCGAAACCTACGAGTTCAAGGGGCGCGAACGCCACTTCGAACTGTTCCAGCAGATCGCCACCGACGGCCGTCCCATGGGCGTCCACATTGTCGTGACCGGTGAGCGCACCAACTCGCTGCCGCCGTCGTTGGCGTCCTCCATCAGCCGGCGGATCATCCTGCGGATGGCGGGAAAGGACGACTACTCGACCCTCGGGGTGCCACGCGATGTGCTCTCGAGCACCTCACCGCCTGGGCGCGGCCTGCTGGACGGGCAGGAAGTGCAGCTTGCCGTGTTCGGCGGGAACGCCAACCTCGAGCTGCAGGCCCGCGAGGTGGAACGCATGCGGGAGGCGATGCTGCGCCAGGGGGTCCGGCAGGCACCGGGGGTCCTCAGCCTCCCGGAATCAATCGACCTCGACGTGCTGCCCGCCGGTGAAACCGGTTCTGCCGTCATCGGGGTTGACGACTTCAACCTCGAACCGGCGGCGGTGGCCGCCACGGGAGCGTTCATGGTGTCCGGGCCGCCCGGGTCCGGGCGCACGGTCGCCCTGGTGACGCTGGCGGCGGCGCTGCAGAAGTCCTCGCCGCACGTCCGGCGGATCTATCTCGGCTCGCGCCGCTCAACGGTGGCGTCCCTCGGTCTCTGGGACGAGGCGTATGCCACCGCGGCACTGGTCCAGCCCGAGCTGTCGAGGCTCACTTCCCTGGTGGACGGGCCGGAAGGCTCGGTGGCGTTCTTCATCGAGGGTCTCACCGAGTTCACCGACTCGCCGGCGGAACTCGGACTGTCCACGCTGGTGAAGGCTGCCGTGAAGGCCGGCCAGTGGGTGGTCGGCGAGGCCGAGACCTCAACGTGGTCCAGCGCCTGGAACCTGTCCGGGCCGTTCAAGGCCGGCAGGCGGGGCCTGCTGCTCAACCCCAACGAGCTCGACGGCGATACCCTCCTGAACACCTCCCTTGGCAGGACGGCGGGCAACCGTTTCATCCCGGGGCGCGGATACGTCATCGGCAGGGGCAAGGCCTACCGGGTCCAGGTCGCCACCACGATGGGCGGGTTGGACTGAACCGCAGCCCGCGGGGCGCGGCAGGGATGGGTAGCGCTCCTTGGGTAGCGCTCCTTGGGGAGCGGTCCCCATCGACACCCGGCGAAGGGCTTGGATAGGTTGTAACCAGTCGCCCGGTCGGGGGCCCCGGAGACGGGAACACCGGCAGGGCAGGGAGGTTCCGGAAATGCCGGACCGCCACAGACGAAAGGTGGGGACAATGAGCAACGTTACGCACGGTAACAACCCGGAGCAGATGGGGCAGCTGGCACAGCTGCTGACCCAGAAGTCCGAAGAACTGAACCAGACCGCCAACCAGCTGACCCAGCAGCTCGGCAACACCGCCTGGGTTGGCCCGGACTCCGAGCGGTTCCGCGGCGAGTGGGAAACCCACCGTGCGCAGCTGACCCAGATCGCAGCGCAGCTGCAGGAAGTCAGCGCCACCGTCCAGCGCAACCGCCAGGACCAGGAAGCCACCTCGAACGCGTAGGCTCCCTTTTTACGGCAACGGCCCGCAGCTTTCGGCTGCGGGCTGTTTCCGTTAACCGCCCAGGGACAAAAACTCCGGCGCGGGGCAAGTGTCGGGGGTCTGGGGCAAGATAGGAAGCGTGGCCACAGTGAACCAACATGCCGATACGCAATCCGGAGCACGTCCCGAGGTGGAACCGCCCTCCGGTGCAGAGCCCGACGCCGGGCTGAAGGAGGAGTACGGCCGGCTCGTCGAGGACGTCCGGCGGCACCGCTTCGCCTACTACAACGAGAACACGCCCATCGTCTCGGACGCCGAGTTCGACGCGCTGTTCCGCCGGCTGGAGCAGATCGAGGCGGAGCACCCGGAGCTGATCTCCAATGATTCACCCACCCAGGAGGTCGGCGGTGATGTGTCGGCCGCCTTCGCACCGGTACAGCACCTGCAGCGCATGTACAGCCTGGAGGATGTCTTCTCCACCGCCGAGCTTGAGGCCTGGATCCGGCGCGCCGAGGCGAGCATCGAGTCGCAGCGCCCGGGAAGTACGGTGTCCTGGCTGACCGAACTGAAGATCGACGGCCTCGCGGTCAACCTGCTGTACCGCAACGGTGAGCTGGTCCGCGCCGCCACCCGCGGCGACGGCACAACCGGTGAAGACATCACGCACAACGTCCTCACCATCAAGACCATCCCGCGGAAGCTCAGCGGCTCCAACCACCCCGCCGAGGTGGAAATCCGGGGTGAGGTGTTCTTCCCCTCGAAGGAGTTCGCACAGCTCAACGAGACCATGGTCGAGGTCGGCAAGGCCCCTTTCGCCAACCCGCGCAACGCAGCGGCGGGTTCCCTCCGGCAGAAGGACCCGGCACTCACGGCCCAGCGGCCGCTGGACATGTACGTGCACGGCATCGGCGCGCGTGAGGGCCTGGAGGCGGAAAGCCAGTCGGAGACGTACGGGCTGCTCAGGCAGTGGGGGCTGCCCGTCTCGCCCTACTTCAAGGTCCTCGAAACGTATGAGGAGGTCATCGGTTTCATCCGCCACTACGGCGAGCACCGCCATGACCTGCTGCATGAAATCGACGGGATCGTTATCAAGGTGGACAGTTTCGCCCTGCAGCGCTCCCTCGGGCACACCTCCCGGGTACCCCGGTGGGCGGTGGCCTACAAGTATCCGCCGGAGGAAGTGAACACCAAGCTCCTCGACATCCGGGTCAACGTGGGCCGCACCGGCCGTGTTACGCCCTACGGGATGATGGTCCCCGTCAAGGTGGCCGGCTCAACCGTGGAGATGGCCACCCTGCATAACCAGGAAGTCGTGAAGGCCAAGGGTGTGCTGATCGGCGACATCGTGGTGCTCCGCAAGGCCGGAGACGTCATCCCCGAGATCGTGGGCCCGGTGGTTGCGCTCCGTTCGCAGCAGGACCCGCCGCCCTACGAGTTCGTCATGCCCACCGAGTGTCCGTCCTGCGGAACACCGCTGGCTCCGGCCAAGGAAGGCGACGTCGATATCCGCTGCCCCAACGCGAAATCCTGCCCGTCGCAGCTGCGCGAGCGGGTCTTCCACGTCGCCGGGCGCGGCGCCTTCGACATCGAGGCGCTGGGCTGGGAAGCGGCGATTGCGCTCACCCAGCCCGCCGAGCCCGCAGTGCCGCCGCTGACCACGGAAGCGGACCTGTTCAGGCTCACCCCGGAAAAACTCGCGGACGTGCGCATCCTTCGCGACAAGAAAGTCAAGGGCGTGGTCACCGGCCAGGAGCTGGTCCCGTACTTCTACACCCGCGGCACCGCCAAAAAGCCCTCCGAACCCACCGCCAACACCCGGAAACTGTTCGCCGAACTGGAGAAGGCGAAGTCCCAGCCGCTGTGGCGGGTGCTCGTTGCACTGTCCATCAGGCACGTCGGACCGACGGCGTCGCGGGCGCTGGCCACCGCCTTCGGCTCCATGGACCGGATCCGCAGCGCAGGCGAGGAGGAACTGGCCAACGTTGACGGCGTCGGGCCCACCATCGCGGCGGCGCTGAAGGAATGGTTCGCGGAGGACTGGCACTGCGAGATTGTCGACCGGTGGGCCGAGGACGGGGTCCGCATGGCAGACGAGGTTGACGAATCCGTGCCGCGCACGCTCGAGGGACTCACCGTCGTCGTCACCGGATCCCTCGAGGGGTTCAGCCGCGACGAGGCCAAGGAAGCAATCATCCGGCGCGGGGGAAAGGCCTCCGGATCGGTGTCGAAGAACACCAGCTACGTGGTCGCCGGAGAGAACGCCGGCACCAAACTGGACAAGGCCGAGCAGCTGGGCCTGATCATCCTCGATGAGGACGGATTCCGCACACTGCTTGAGGAAGGAAACGTATGACTCCCAGCGCCAGCCCGGCCGAGCTGCTGCACGTTGCCCTGCAGGCCGCGGCCGCGGGCGCCGCAGTGCTTGAGGCCCGCAGCGAGGGCGAGCTCCAGGCCGAAAACAAAAGCTCGGACAGCGACTGGGTGACCGCCTTCGACACCGCTGCCGAACGCGCCGTCCGGGACGTCATCTGGCGCTCCCGCCCCCACGACGCGATCACCGGCGAGGAATACGGCACCACGGTGCCCGAGGGGCAGCCCTCCGGCATCCGCTGGTCCATCGACCCGCTGGACGGAACCACCAACTTCATCCGGAACATCGTCTACTACTGCACCTCCGTGGCAGCGGTGGATCACGACGGCGACTGGCTGGCCGGCGTCGTGCACGCACCTGCGCTGGACCGGGTGTACTGGGCATCGCGCGGCCAGGGGGCGTGGGTCCGTGAACGGGGCACGGTGCGGCAGCTCCACGGTCCGGTCGCCGGCCGGGCGGGCACCATCGTGGGCAGCGGATTCACCTATAACCCGGCGCAGCGCTCCCAGCAGCTGGGCGAGCTGGGCGAACTGCTGGCCGGTCACGGCGACCTGCGGCGGATCGGCTCGGCCGCGCTTGACCTGTGCATGGTGGCTGACGGCACGCTGGATGCCTATGTGGAGCGGGCCCTGAATGAGCACGACTGGGCGGCGGGCGCGCTGATCGCCGAAGAGGCGGGAGTTGCCGTCCTGCGTCCGGACCTGTCCTCGGTGCTGGATGCGGGGCCCGACGAAACCGAGCGTTTCTCCGCTTTCACGGCCGCCGGCCCGCAGCCGGTCCTCGATCTGGCGAAGCAGCTGGAATCCAGGGCCTGACCGGGTTTACCAGCAGCCGGGCGAATTAATCTGATCGTTGCATTCGCCGGGGGCCAAAGTGCCATTGGTCTGCCACACTCGGATCATCAGTCCCGACGCATGAGGAGGCGTTCATGGACATTACGGTCAGGTCTGCGGACAGGAATGACTTCGCGGAGATCCGGCGGATCACCGTCGAGGCCTATTCCAACGCGGGATACATTGACGACGAGTACGCCTTCAACCACATCCTGGCGGCGATCGAGGAGGGGCACGCGGGCTCATCCCTGCTGGTCGCTGAATCGGGCGGGAAGATTGTGGGTTCGGTTTTCGTGACCCGCCCGGGCGGTGACTTCAGCGATGTGGCCCATGACGGTGAACTTGAGTTCCGGATGCTCGCGGTCGAACCGGGCGAACAGCACAAGGGGATCGCACACCGGCTGGTCGAGGAAGTCATCGAGCGTGCACGCCGGGATCCGGACCTGTCCGGAGTGGTCCTGACCATCGCACCGCAGATGAACGGGCAACACGCCCTGTACGAGTCCCTCAACTTCACCCGTATCCCTGCCCGGGATTTCATGCTCACCGACTCCTTCGCCCTGCACGTCTACAAGCTTTCGGTCTAGACGCCGATATTGTGGTGGCATCCACCACGATTGAGGAAGCGCGGGTAGTGCTGCATGTTCGAGACTTTCGACGAGTTCTCCGTGCCCCTCGGGGACGTCGGGATCGCAGGCCGGATCTCCCGTGACACCGGGGAGTCCCGGCCGCCGCTCCTGCTCCTCCACGGGCACCCGGAATCGCACCTCATGTGGCACCGGATCGCGGACCGGCTGGCGGAGCATTACACCGTGATCATCCCGGACCTGCGTGGTTACGGCTCCTCGGGGATCCCGGCCGCTGACCCGGACCACCACGCCTACAGCAAGCGCACCATGGCGCGCGATCAGGTGCTGCTGATGCAACACTTCGGAGCCCAGCGGGGTTTTGAGAAGTTCGCCGTGTGCGCCCACGACCGGGGCGCCCGCGTGGCGCACCGGCTGATTGCCGATCATCCGTCCCTGGTCTCGGCCGCAATGCTCCTGGACATCGCCCCGACCCTGGACATGTATGCCTCAACCAACCGGGCCTTCGCCGAGGGCTACTTCCACTGGTTCTTCCTGATCCAGCCGCACCCGCTGCCCGAGTCGCTGATCGAGGCGAACCCGCGCGCCTATGTCGAGAACCTGATGGGCAGCCGGTACGCCGGCCTGGCCCCCTTCCCACCGGAGATCCTCGACCGCTACGTGGCTGCCCTGTCCCGCCCCGGCGCCGTGCACGCCATGTGCGAGGACTACCGGGCGTCGGCCACCGTGGACCTGGATCATGACCGCGAGGACAGGGACCTTGGGCTGCTGGCCGAAACCCCGCTGCGCATCCTGTGGGGCCGGCACGGCGTGGTGGGCAGGCAGTTTGATCCGCTGGCCCTCTGGGGCGCAGTGGCCAAGAACGTTTCCGGCCAAGCGCTCGACGCCGGCCACTACCTCCCCGAGGAAGTGCCCGACGACGTGTTTGATGAGATCCTGAACTTTCTGTAGGGAGACATCCTCCCGGGTTCCTTTTCGAGGGTAGGGCCTGTGCCATGAGCTTCACCATCCGCCGGGTAACGGCTGCCGATTACGACGACGTCCGCCGCATCACGCGTGATGCCTACCTCCATGCCGGTTACTTCACCGACCCGCTCCATCCGTACGTCCGCATCCTCACCGACGTGGAACACCGGGCCGAGCACGCGGAGGTATGGGTCGCGGAGGAAAACGGAACCGTGGTCGGCTCCTTCGCCGTCACGTTCGAGGGCCAGCGGTATACGGACATCGCGATTGCCGGGGAACTTGAGTTCCGGATGCTCGCGGTGGACCCGGCGGTCCAGCGGGGCGGCTTCGGACGGCGGATGGTCGAATGGATCATTGACTACGCACGGAGCCTCGAGGGGATTTCCGCTGTCAGCCTGACCAGCGGAACCGACATGGCCCGCGCCCACCGGCTCTATGAGTCGCTCGGCTTCGAACGGGTGCCCAGCCGGGACTGGTGGGTACCCGGCACGGACATCGAGCTGTGGGTCTTCCGGCTGGTGCTGGAACGGGATCGGGCCGGCGCCGGAACGGACAGCACTGTTCCGCGCCGCGCTTAGACTAGAACCCGAAACCCAGACCATTTCAAGATCCTGGAGAAACATGCCCGAGATCACCCGTGAGGACGTCGCGCACCTTGCCCGGCTCGCCCACATCGACATGAGCGCCGAGGAGCTGGACCGGATGACCGGCGAGCTCTCCGTCATTGTCGACTCCATCAAGACCGTCAGCGAAGTGGCCGGAGACGACGTCCCGGCAACCAGCCACCCGATCCCGCTCAGCAACGTGTACCGGGATGACGTCATCGGGGAGACCCTGTCCAACGAGGAGGCCCTCAGCGGCGCCCCCGACAACGCGGACGGCCGCTTCAAGGTCCCCGCCATCCTGGACGGGGAGTAGACCATGACAGATCTGACCAGGCTCAGCGCTGCCCAGCTCGCCGAGAAGCTCACCTCCCGCGAGGTTTCCGCCGTCGAAGCCGTCCAGGCCCACCTTGACCGCATCGGCGAGGTGGACCCGGCCATCAACGCCTTCCTCCACGTCAACACGGACGAGGCGCTGCTCGTCGCGTCCGAGGTGGACAAGGAGCGTTCGCTCGGCGACGCCATGCATCCGCTCGCCGGCGTACCCATCGCCGTCAAGGACCTGATCGTCACCAAGGGCCAGCCCACCACGGCGGGCTCGAAGATCCTCGAGGGGTGGCACAGCCCGTACGACGCCACCGTGGTCAGGCGCCTGCGCGACGCGAAGATGCCGATCCTCGGCAAGACCAACCTCGACGAGTTCGCCATGGGTTCCTCCACGGAACACTCGGCCTACGGTCCCACCCGGAACCCCTGGGACCTTGACCGGATTCCGGGAGGCTCCGGCGGCGGGTCGGCGGCCGCCGTCGCCGCCTTCGAGGCGCCGCTGGCCCTCGGCACGGACACCGGCGGATCCATCCGCCAGCCCGGCGCCGTCACCGGCACCGTCGGCGTGAAGCCCACCTACGGCGGAGTATCCCGTTACGGCGCCATCGCCATGGCGTCCTCCCTGGACCAGATCGGCCCCGTCACGCGTACGGTCCTCGACTCCGCGCTGCTGCACGAGGTCATCGGCGGACACGACCCCCACGATTCCACCTCCCTGACCGATCCGGTAGGCGCCCTGGTGGAAGCCGCCCGCAATGCCGACGTGAAGGGCCTGCGCATCGGCGTCATCAAGGAGCTGCAGGGCGAGGGCTACCAGGACGGCGTCCAGGCGCGCTTCACGGAAGCGCTGGACCTGCTGCGGCAGGCAGGTGCCGACGTCGTCGAGGTTTCCTGCCCCAACTTCAGGTACGCCCTCGGCGCCTACTACCTGATCATGCCGTCGGAGGCGTCGAGCAACCTCGCCAAGTACGACGGCGTCCGGTTCGGTCTGCGGGTGGTGCCCGACGGCGCTCCCACCATTGAACGCGTCATGGGAGCCACGCGCGCCGCCGGCTTCGGAGACGAAGTGAAGCGCCGCATCATCCTCGGCACCTATGCGCTGAGCGCCGGCTACTACGACGCCTACTACGGTTCCGCGCAGAAGGTCCGGACCCTGATCCAGCGTGATTTCGACGCCGCGTTCACCCAGGCCGATGTCCTGATTTCGCCCACCGCACCCACCACGGCCTTCAAGCTGGGGGAGAAGCTGGACGATCCGCTCGCCATGTACCTGAACGACGTCGCCACCATCCCGGCGAACATGGCCGGTGTCCCGGGTATCTCGGTGCCGGGCGGCCTGGCCGACGGCCTGCCCGTGGGCATCCAGTTCCTGGCCCCCGCACGTCAGGACGCACGGCTCTATCGGGCCGGCGCCGCACTGGAAGCGCTGCTCGAAGACACCTGGGGCGGCCCGCTGCTGGCACAGGCACCCGAGATTGGTGGAGGAAAGTAAATGAGTACTGCAACCGCTGACATCCTGTCCTTCGAAGAGGCCATGGAGAAGTTCGATCCGGTACTTGGGTTCGAGGTCCACGTGGAACTGAACACCCGGACCAAGATGTTCTCCAGTGCACCGAACGCCTTCGGTGACACCCCGAACACCAACGTGACCCCCGTGGACCTGGGCCTGCCCGGCGTCCTCCCGGTGATCAACCGGGTGGCCGTGGAGTCGTCAATCAAGATCGGCCTGGCGCTCAACTGCAAGATTGCCGAACGGTGCCACTTCGCCCGGAAGAACTACTTCTACCCGGACACGCCGAAGAACTTCCAGACCTCGCAGTATGACGAGCCGATCGCCTACGACGGCACCATCGACATCGAGCTCGCCGACGGCACCGTGTTCACCGTGGAGATCGAACGGGCGCACATGGAGGAGGACGCCGGCAAGCTCACCCACATGGGCGGCGCCACCGGCCGGATCCAGGGTGCGGAGTTCTCACTCGTCGACTACAACCGTGCCGGCGTTCCGCTCGTGGAGATCGTCACCAAGCCGATCGTCGGAGCGGGCGAGCGCGCACCGGAACTGGCCAAGGCGTACGTCGCCGCCATCCGCGAGATCGTGAAGAACCTCGGGGTGTCCGATGCCCGCATGGAACGCGGCAACGTCCGCTGCGACGCCAACGTCTCCCTCAAGCCCAAGGGCCAGGAGAAGTTCGGCACCCGCACGGAAACCAAGAACGTGAACTCGCTGCGCGCCGTCGAACACGCGGTCCGCTACGAGATCCAGCGCCACGCCGCAGTGCTCGACGGCGGCGGCACCATCACCCAGGAAACCCGCCACTGGCACGAGGACACCCGGTCGACGACGGCGGGGCGCCCCAAGTCCGACGCCGATGACTACCGGTACTTCCCGGAACCGGACCTGGTGCCTGTGGTCACGGATGACGCCTGGATCGAGAAGCTCCGCAGCGAACTTCCCGAACCTCCTGCCGCCCGCCGCAAGCGCCTGCAGGCCGACTGGGGCTACTCTGACGCGGAGTTCCGCGACGTGGTGAATGCCGGCGTCATGGACTCGATCGAGGAAACCATCGCCGCGGGCGTCAAGCCGGCCACCGCGCGCAAGTGGTGGATGGGCGAGATCTCCCGCCGGGCCAAGGTCGCCGACGTCGAACCTGCAGAGCTGGGTGTCACCCCGGCGCTGATCGTGGAGCTGCAGGGCCTCATCGACTCGGGCAGGATCAACGACAAGCTCTCCCGCGAGGTGCTCGACGGCGTCCTCGCCGGGGAAGGCACGCCCACCCAAGTGGTGGCGCAGCGCGGGCTGGAGGTCGTCTCCGACGACGGCGCCCTGCTGAAAGCGATCGACGGCGCTCTCGCCGCGCAGCCGGATGTCGCCGACAAGATCCGCGGCGGGAAGCTGCAGGCGGTCGGCGCGATCGTGGGCGGCGTCATGAAGGCCACCCGCGGGCAGGCAGACGCCGGCCGGGTGCGCCAGCTGATCCTGGAACGCCTCGGAGTCGAAGGCTAGACCGGACAGGAATGGGAGCAACCTGGACACAGGTGGGCAGTACTCCGCTCACGCCAGTCCAGGTTGCTCCCTTGACGGGCGGAGTAGACGTGGCGAACATGCCGGCAGCCGAGGTGGACATCACCGCCGGGCTGGTCCGGCGGCTGCTCGCCGCACAGCACCCGGACCTCGCGCACCTGCCGCTGACCCCGGTCGCCAACGGCTGGGACAACGCCATCTTCCGCCTCGGCAACGGGTTCGCCGTCCGTCTGCCGCGCCGCCGGGCCGCCGCCGGCCTGATTCGCAACGAACAGCGGTGGCTGCCCGAGCTGGCGAACGGGCTTGCGGTGTCGGTGCCGGTTCCGCTGCGGACGGGCGCGCCGTCGTCGTCCTTTCCCTGGTACTGGACCATCACGCGCTGGGTGGAGGGAACCCCCGCGGCAGGCATTGAACCGGCCGACCGTGCCCGCGCGGCTGCTGACCTCGCGCACTTCGTGACCGCGTTCCAGCGCCCCGCCCCGGCCGACGCTCCGCACAATCCGGTCCGGGGGGTCCTCCTGTCCGGCCGGAGCGCGGCCGTGGAACGGCGAATCACCTCAGCCGGACTCCCACCCGAACTCCTCGGACTGTGGCGGAGCCTGCGGGACCAGCCCGGGT
>NZ_KI914592.1:217974-227778 GCF_000520475.1 Arthrobacter sp. 35/47 | reverse complement strand
TTGAGAAGGGCTGTCCTTAGTACGAGAGGACCGGGACGGACGAACCTCTGGTGTGTCAGTTGTACTGCCAAGTGCACCGCTGATTAGCTACGTTCGGATGGGATAACCGCTGAAAGCATCTAAGCGGGAAGCCTGCTTCAAGATGAGATTTCCATACACCATTTGGTGTGAGAGGCCCCCAGCCAGACCACTGGGTTGATAGGCCGGATGTGGAAGCGAGGACTAACGACTCGTGAAGCTGACCGGTACTAATACGCCGATAACTTGACACACAAACACACTAATTTATTGCTACGCGTCCACTATGCGGTTCCCAACCAACAACCCCGCCAGCCACCACCGGCGGCCCAGGGGACAGGTGGCAGGCAAAAAAACGCATGCCGGCCACCGAAGACAACATCATAAAGACAACATCATAGAGAAGTTGTAACCAAAGACTTCCCACCCCCACACGTACACCACCACGGTGCACGAACCACAGGGGGACGGGTAACAGGGTTACGGCGGTCATAGCGTGGGGGAAACGCCCGGTCCCATTCCGAACCCGGAAGCTAAGACCCACAGCGCCGATGGTACTGCACCCGATAGAGTGTGGGAGAGTAGGACACCGCCGGACAACACTTAAAAAACGCTGAGGCTCCGACACCACCGTCGGAGCCTCAGCCATTTAACCCACCACACGGGCAGCCCGCCGGGTATATGAGCCACCCGGTATTTAGGCCACCTCCGGCCGCCGCACTACAGTTCCACTATGGACAGCATCTTTTCCCATCAGAGCGTCGACGGAATGGACGGGGCCGCTGAAGGGCCCCCACCGGCCACCACCGTGGAAATCACGGTCCCCCGCGACGTCGCGGACGCATTCGCCGGGTTCACCGATGGAATCCACCTGTGGTGGCCCGTCAGTCTGACTCACTTCGGTGAGGGCACCCATCCGGAGTTCACCGACGGCGAGCTGTTCGAAGAGGACGCATCGGGGAGGACGCGTCTTTGGGCTGCCGTCCTCGGGTCGCCGTCCGCGAATGAACTGCAGCTGGCCTGGCACCATCGGGGCAATCCGGATCTGTCGACCGGCGTCTCCATCTCGTTCACGTCGACTGAATCCGGCACTCGCCTGACCCTGGTGCAGGACGGCTGGGCCGCGGGGGAGACCGGGGTGGAACAGCGCGCTGCCGCTCCGGACTGGGAAGCTGCTCTCTTCTCCTACCGGCGTTTCATGGGTGGTGCGTGATGACCCCTGGGACAGCACACCACGGACCTGCGGCGGTGGTTGAAGCGCTTCTATCGGGCGTGGGGGCATCCCGCGTTCTGACCGACCGGAACTCCCGGGGGAGCTACGCCCGCGACCAGGGTCCTCTCACGGAGCCGGCCGAGCCCGCCGTCGTCGTGCTTGCTGAAAATGTGGACGAGGTCCAGCACGTGATGCGGTGCGCACACCGGCTGGGAGTGCCGGTTGTAGCCCGGGGCAGAGGCACCAGCCTGTCCGGCGGCGCTCATGCCGTCCCCGGGTGCATCATCCTCAGCCTTGAGCGGATGAACCGGATCATCGAGGTACGCCCGCAGGATGAGGTGGCCGTCGTCGAACCAGGAGTCATCAATGCCGACCTTAACCTTGCAGCGGCGCCGCATGGGTTGATGTATGCGCCGGACCCCGCAAGTCACGCAATCTCGACCCTCGGGGGCAACGTTGCCACCAACGCGGGCGGGCTGAGATGTGCCAAGTACGGGGTGACACGGGACTCGGTACTCGCTCTCGACGTCGTGCTTGCAGATGGAACGCTCATCCACACCGGCCACATGACCTTCAAGGGCGTGGCGGGTTATGACCTGACTGCGCTATTTATCGGTTCGGAAGGGACGCTGGGCATTGTTGTCGGCATCACCGTGCGCCTGAAATACCTACCGGTGGAGACCCGGACGCTTGCTGCCTTTTTCCCCGATCTGCCGGCGGCAGCCGCCGGTGTGCTGGCAATCGGCGCCGCCCGGGTCCAGCCCGCCATCCTTGAGCTCCTTGACGGCAATACTCTCGCCATCCTCGATGCGGCGTTCGACTCGCACCTGGGTGAGCGGGGAGATGCCCTGCTTCTGGTCCAGACGGACGGTTTCGGCGCAGCGGCGGAAGCCGCCGTCGTGCAGGAAGTACTCAGGGCGGCGGGCGCGACCGTCGAGGCCGAAGAGGGAGCCGAGGCCGGGATGCTGCTCGACCTGCGGCGGAACGCCAGAGGCGACGGCGTGGACGACGACTTCCGGGTAGGTGAGGACGTCGCTGTTCCGCGTTCCCAGCTGGTGCACTACGCTGCCGAGCTCGAGCGGATCGCCCGCGACCACGGCGTTCGGCTTCGCCTGGTTGCACACGCCGGCGACGGAAACCTGCACCCGACCTTCTGGGTGCCGCGTGACGAGGGTGTTGCTGGAATGTCCAGGCTTCACGCGGCACTGGACGAGTCCGTGAAGGTTGCACTGGGCCTGGGCGGCACGATCACCGGTGAGCACGGCGTCGGTCAGTACAAGCTCAAATGGCTGCCATGGGAACAAAGCCCCGACGTGATAGACCTGCAACGGCGCATCAAGGAAGCTTTCGACCCGCGGGGCATCCTTAATCCGGGCAAGGCGATCTCCTGAGGAGGCGGGCTGCCTTCCCGGCGTCTGTCGGGAACGGCGGATAGACTGGACGGAGCCGGCAGCGCATGATCAGTGGGCATTGCAGCGGCAGCATCAGACGTGAGAAATGGGGACATACCGTGACAGACAACCCTACCGGCCAATCTGGCCAACCGGGCGGTACCAACGGCGGCAAGGACGACTCCTCCCGCTATCCCGCGGGGCAGCAGTGGCAGCAGCCCTCTTCCTCGGATGAGCCACACGGGCAGGCAGCGCCGAGTCAGCCTTATGGACAGCAGTCCCTGGGTACGGACAACCCTATGGTCAGCAGCCGCCCACAGGATACGGCCAGACGCAGGGCTCCCCGTATGGAAGCCCCGGCGGGTACGGCGGCTACGGGCAGCCGGCGGAGAACCCGGGAAAAACACTGGGCATTGTCGGTCTGATCTGCTCGATCATCTGGCCCATTTCCATCGTTGGCCTGATCATTTCCATTGTCGCGATGGTGAAGTCGAGGAAAGCGGGAATGGGCAACGGCTTTGCCCTCGCCGGAATCATCATCGGAGCGATCGGCGTCATCACCGGCATCATCGCGCTGATCGGCCTGATTGCGCTGATCCCCTTTTCGCAGGAAGTTATTGAGTTCTGCCAGACCGCCGGTCCGGGTGTACAGGAGTTCCAGGGCCAGGAGATCGACTGCAGCCAGCTGATGCCATAGGCGTCAGCTGCCCTCCTGGGCACCGCCGCTGATGATGTCCAGTGTCTTGGTGTCGGCCGTCAGCATGATCGCTGCCTCATCGCGCCGGTGGCGCAGCACCGAGTCGAGATAGGACTGCACGGCTTCGGCGAGCGGCACATTGCGGTCCTGCTTTTCCGACATGTACCAGCGGTGCTCGAGCACCTCGTGAACCACTTCGGCGGGCTCGAGCTTGCCGCCGAGCTCACGGGGAACCGCCCGCACAATGGGTTCGAAGACGTGGGCTACCCACTGGTGCGCGCTGATCTCCTCATCAAGATCCGGGGTGTTGTCGGCCCGGTAGGCATCCATGTCATTCAGCAGGCGCCGGGCCTGGTTCTCCTGGGCGTCGATACCCGTAAGGCGGATCAGCCGGCGGCTGTGGTGCCCGGCGTCGACCACCTTGGGCTGGAGCTGGATCTGGGAGCTCTCGGAGACGGTCTTGATGGCGTACTCCTCGACGTCGAACCCGAGGTCATTGAGGCGACGGATCCTCGCGTTCACCCGCCAACGTTCGCCGAGCTCGAAGGACTCCTGCTCCGTGAGTTCGGCCCACAGCCGGCGGTAGCTGTCCATGATGAGTTCGCTGGTGGCCAGCGGGTCCACCTTCTCCTCGATGAGCCCGCCCTCGGCCAGGTCCATGAGTTCGCCGGCGATGTTGACCCGTGCAATTTCGAGATCGTATTCGCGCTGCCCGGTGGACAGCTCCGGGTACAGTTCACCGGTCTCGGCGTCCACGAGGTAGGCGGCGAAAGCCCCGGCGTCGCGCCTGAACAGTGTGTTCGAGAGTGATACGTCGCCCCAGTAGAAGCCGATGAGATGAAGGCGGACAAGGAGGAGCGCCTGCGCGTCAATAAGGCGGGTCAGCGTATCTTTCCGGAGCATCTGCGAAAAGAGTGCACGGTACGGCATCGAGAATTTCAGATGGCGCGTCACGAGCACAGGGTTCAGGTCATCGCCGTCGAGCGTCTTCCGGCCGGAGATCACGGCGACGGGCTCCACGCACGGTACATCGAGACGCTGCAGCTTGCGCAGCATGTGATATTCATGCCGCGCGATATGTTCGCTGGTCTCCTTCACCGCGATCACCGATCCACCGAGGTGGGCAAACCGGACAATGTGGCGGGAGATGCCACGGGGAAGGGCTGCGAGGTACTCAGCAGGCCATTCCTCCAGGGCGAGGTGCCACGGCAGGTCGAGCAGTTCCGGATCCGTTGCCGCGGCCAGGATGTTCAGTGAGCCAAGGGAACCCTCCGCGAGGGCGCTCCGGTTTCGCGGCAGCTTGCCCGGCTGATCATAATCCGTTGGCTCGTGATGCCAATTGGCTTGGGTTGAGTCAGTCATGGTGATCAATAAGTCCTGTCAACGACGGCGGCCCCTGCCGGTTGAGTTTACCGTCAACCAGCAGGGGCCACCGCGGAATGTGTACCGAACCGCTAAAGGGCCGAAATTACACGTGGTCAGCCAGGCGCAGCCCGTCCTTGGTGTCGAACAGGTGCACGTGGCCCTTCTCCGGACGCACGTACACGGTGTCGCCCTTCATCGGAGGACGGCGTCCGTCGACGCGTGCCACGATGTCGTGATCCTGCCCGTTGAGCGTGGTGTGTCCGTACAGGTAGGCGTCAGCGCCGAGTTCCTCGACAACATCGACCTCGACCTGGAGTCCCTCACCCGCGGTGGTGAGTCCCAGATCCTCGGGACGGACACCCAGGGTCACGGTGCTGCCGTGTGCGTTGCCCAGGACGTCGAGGGGAACGGGGTAGGTGGTGTCGCCGAACTTCACGCCAGCTTCGGTGGTGGGCAGTTCCAGCAGGTTCATTGCGGGTGAACCGATGAAGCCCGCCACGAAGACGTTCTTGGGGCGCTCGTAGAGGTTGCGCGGGGTGTCCACCTGCTGGAGGATGCCGTCCTTGAGGACTGCAACGCGGTCTCCCATGGTCATGGCCTCGACCTGGTCGTGGGTCACGTACACAGTGGTGACTCCGAGGCGGCGGGTCAGCGAAGCGATCTGCGTACGGGTCTGCACGCGGAGCTTGGCATCGAGGTTGGACAGCGGCTCATCCATCAGGAAGACCTGCGGGTTACGGACGATCGCGCGACCCATGGCAACACGCTGGCGCTGGCCGCCGGAGAGTGCCTTCGGCTTGCGGTCCAGGTAGTCCTCAAGGTCGAGGAGCTTGGCGGCTTCACGCACCCGCTGTGCGCGCTCTTCCTTCGAGACACCGGCGATCTTCAGGGCGAAGCCCATGTTGTCGGCAACGGACATGTGGGGGTACAGCGCGTAGTTCTGGAAGACCATCGCGATGTCGCGGTCTTTCGGAGGAACATCGGTGACGTCGCGGTCACCGATGAGGATGCGGCCGGAGTTGACGTCTTCCAGGCCGGCCAGCATGCGGAGGGAGGTGGACTTTCCGCAACCGGAGGGTCCAACGAGGACGAGGAATTCGCCGTCTGCGATCTCGATGTTGAGCTTGTCTACGGCGGGCTTCTCGGTGCCCGGGTACAGGCGCGTAGCCTGGTCAAACGTTACCGTTGCCATTTTTCTTATCCTTTTCACGGGCAGGTACGTGCCCGACGATCCGTTGTGAATGGAAAATATTCAGTTGGAGTGATTCAGTACGGAGGCCGGGTTCGACCCACCGTGAACTGCGTCACAAGAACCGAGTATGGCATGAAGTCAGGCCCGGGCGCCAGCACGGCGTAATGTGACCAGCTCCTCGAGTACCTGCACCAGCTGTTCCGGGGACTCGATGCGATAGTCCGCCGCGGTCTCGCCATCGCCGACCTTGATGCCGACATCGGGGGCTGTGAGCGTCTTCAACGCGTGCTCGTCAGTGACGTCATCACCGGCGAACACCACGGCCGTGGCTCCCACCAGCTGACGCAGTGACTCCAGCCCGGTGCCCTTGTCTGCCTGCACCACGGAGAGCTCAAGAACATTCTTGCCATCGCTCAGGTGCACTCCATCCAGCGAGGACACCTCGGTGCGGGCAACCGAGGCGGCGGCCTCGGCCGTCTCGGCGTCAGCCGTTCTGGTGTGCAGTACGACGCCGGCCGGTTTCAGTTCGAGGAGCGTGCCGGGATGGGCATCCACGACCTTCCGGACTGCGTCGGTGGCCCGCTGGAGGATCTCCGTCTGCGACGGCGTCAGTTCCAGGGGTGCGCCGTCAGGCCCGGTCCAGGTTTCAGCGCCGTGGCTGCCGATAAGGAGGGTCTCGGGTTCCGGCGAGGCAACCGCACGCAGGCTGTCCAACGCGCGCCCGGAGATGAGCGCCGTCGTCGTACGTTGAATTTGCGCAAGCTCCCGCAGCGCAGCCGCGGAACCGGGCAGCGCCCTGGCGTCCTCCGCCCGGTCAACGAGGGGCGACATGGTGCCGTCGAAATCGAGGGCGACCAGCAGGGTGTCGGTGGCCGCCGCCGTCGCCAGCGCGGAGAGCAGTTCGGGGCTGAGCGGCTCAGACAAGGATTTCCTCCCGGGCGCCGTCCTGCAGTTCGGTGAGGAAGGCCTGCGACCAGCGTTCGACGTCGTTCTGAAGCACCTGGCGGCGCATGGTCCGCATGCGGCGGGTTGCCTCCGACGGGCTCATATCGAGCGCACCGCGGATGGCGCTCTTGAGTCCGTCGATGTCATGAGGGTTGACGAGGATGGCCTGGCGCAGTGTGTCCGCGGCTCCCGCGAACTCACTCAGTACCAGGGCGCCGCGGTTGCCGGTGCGGGCCGCAACGTACTCCTTGGCGACGAGGTTCATGCCGTCACGGAGGGCGGTGACGAGCATGACGTCGGCCGCCAGGTACAGCGCCACCATTTCCTCGACCGGATAGCTGTGGTGAAGGTAGCGGATGGCGGTGTTCTTGATGGTGTCGTAGGTGCCGTTGATGCGGCCGACGGCGCCCTCCACCTCTTCGCGGAGGAGCCGGTATTGCTCCACCCGCTCGCGGCTGGGGCTTGCGACCTGGATGAGGGCCGCATCCTCCACATGGATGATCCCGTCGGCGAGGAGCTCTTCGTAGGCCTTGAGGCGATGCCCGATGCCCTTGGTGTAGTCAAGGCGGTCAACGCCGAGCAGGATGTGCTTCGGGTTGCCGAGTTCGCGGCGGATCTCCTGGGAGCGCTCGATGATGTCGGGGCGGTGCGCGAGATCGACGATGCGCTGTACGTCGATGGAAATGGGGAACGCTTCGGCGCGCGACACGTAGTCCGGTGCGCCGTCGACGCCCTTCAGCTGCACCTGCTGCTGGCGAACCGCCAGGCCAAGGAAACGGCGGACGCAGCGCAGGAAGTTGCTGGCATCGCTGGGTCGCTGGAAACCGATCAGGTCGGCACCAAGCAGACCCTCGATCACCTGGCGCCGCCAGGGGAGTTGCGCGTAGATCTCCAGCGGCGGGAAGGGGATGTGGTTGAAAAAGCCGATCTTGAGGTCCGGCCGTGCCTCACGGAGCAGCTTGGGAACGAGCTGAAGCTGGTAGTCCTGCACCCAGACGGTGGCGCCCTCCGCTGCGATGGCCGCCGTCCGCTCCGCGAAGCGTTCGTTGACCTTCCGGTATGAATCCCACCAGTGGCGATGGAACTCCGGCGGGGCGATGACGTCGTGGTAAAGCGGCCACAGCGTGGCGTTGGAGAAACCCTCGTAGTAGAACTCGACCTCATCAGCGCTCAGCGGAACGGGTACCAGCCGGATGTCGGTGTGATCAAAGGAATCGAGGGTTTCATCGGGAGCGCCGTGCCATCCCACCCAGGCGCCGTCCGCCTTCTCCATCACCGGGGCGAGCGCGGTGACCAGACCGCCGGGTGACCTCCGCCAGGTGCCGTTGCCGTCGTCGTCGTTCACGCGGTCAACCGGAAGCCGGTTGGACACGACTATGAATTCAAACTCACCGTATGTGGTGTCACCTGATTGCATACTGTCTCCCCTGACGATGGTAGGCCTACTGATGACTTTAGCCGGTTGGGCGGAGCGGCCGCGCGGTGCGGCTGGGCGGGATACGGCTGCGCGGAGGCGTCGCCTAAAGTGGTTTGGATACGTAACCGCGTGAACAACGAGGACTGATGAGCTCAAGCAACCCGAGACCCAGCAAAGCCCAACGGAAATCGGAAGCGCGCGAGCAGGCGCGGCTGGCGATGGAGGAGCGGGACCGGCGCCAGAAGCGGGCCTCCTTTCTGATCAAGTGGGGCGTTGTGGCGGCGGTCATCGCCATCCTCGTGATCATTGGCCTTATCGTCGCAGGCAACATCCGGAGCCAGGTCCCCGATGCCGGACCGGCTCCGGCACACGGCAACGAGTTCGGAGGCATCACGCTGACCTCCACAACGGAGCTGGCGGCCACGGACGTGGAGACGGTGGACATCGCCGCCCTGCCCGAGGAAGCAGGCAGCCCCGCGGATCCGCCGCCCGGCGTGAGCGCGGCCGGCGCCGACGAGCCGGTGCAGGTTGTGGCCTACGTGGACGTCAACTGTGTGCACTGCGCCAACTTCGAGCGGACCCACGCGGAGCAGATCCAGACCTGGCTGGACGAGGGAGCCATCACCTTCGAATACCGGAACGTGGCGTACCTCGATGCCAACTCGCAGACGGACTACTCCTCGCGCGGAGCAGCCGCCCTGGCATGCGTTGCGGACGCGTCGCCCGGCGCCTACTGGGACTTCTCCGCGGCGGTGTTCGGCAACTTCGAAAACGGTGAACTGTCGGATGCCGAGCTGGCGGAGCTGGCGGCGGCAGTGGGTGCCGAAGACATCTCCACCTGCCTGGCGGAGGGCACCTTCCGGCCGTGGGCGCAGTTTGGAACCCAGGCAGCGGAGACCTACGGCGTGGGCGGGACCCCCACGGTATTCGTGGACGGTGAGGATGTTCCGGATGCAGTGAGCGAATTCGCCGCCGTGACCCAGACGAAAATCGACGAGAAAAGCTGAAGCCCGCCCGCGGGCTGATTTCCCGCCTGCGGCGGCGCTGGGCTAATCTTGTGTAGCGCTGTCAACGTCACCCACGACGACGGCGCACGCTGGCTTAGCCAGTGCGCCTCCTTAGCTCAGTTGGCCAGAGCACCGCTCTTGTAAAGCGGGGGTCGTCGGTTCGAATCCGACAGGGGGCTCCATCATATCCCGCCCGGACGGGCGTTTCCCGGGCCAGGCTGGGCCCGCAAGCAGGGAGAGATTCCGGGCAGACAGCTCGCGCAGGTGCCGGACGGGCGTACAGCCACCCTCACCGGTGGCAGGGCACAGCCGACCGAGCGCAGCGCTCAGCCAGCCAGACGATCGCAGTACTCAGCCGACAAGGCGCTTTGCGCGCTCGACAGCCTTTCGGAGTTCGTCCTGCTTGGTCTTGCGGGAGAGCGACTGCGGGCCCACCCCGGGCGCCTTGATTACTGTGACGCGCGGAACGCGGTCCTGCAGGTGCTTGTCCCAGGTCTGTTGCACGGCGTCGCTGCAGAGCAGCACTACCTCGAGTCGCGGCAGGAGCCGCAGGACCGAG
>NZ_KI914592.1:211892-217874 GCF_000520475.1 Arthrobacter sp. 35/47 | reverse complement strand
GGACCGAGCCGAGCGCTTTTGCACCGGCGGTACGGTTGTCCGCATTCGGGTTGGGAGCCAGGAACGGAACCATGTTCCACATGAGAACGCCCTCGTGCAGTCCGGCAGAATCCCGTTCGATCCAGCACCGCTCGGCAGAGCTGTCGGGGTTGTCCACGGAAACAAAACCGGTGCCGTTATCGGAGAAAACGTCCTCTGCCGGGCGGTCGAGAACAAACAGGACGCGTGCCTGGTCGCCGGCGTCAGCCGGATCGAAGTGCGGGACGGGGGTGGAGCGAGTGGCTGCGTAGCCTGCCCGCCACTCTTCCAGGCTCTGAATGTGCGGCGCGGTCGCCAACATGGATTTGCGGTTCTCGAGAACCGCATCATCGGCCAGGGCTTGCGGGTGATCGAGGTACATACCTCCACTGTATCCGGGTGCAGTCACTTCGCATGCGTCGGGTTCCGAGTTATCTGCCCGCCAGGGGCTGCAGACGGGGCGGGGCCGTCTGGGAAGGCACCTCCGCCGGTGAAGAATCAGGCAGCTCGTGCCCAGGTGACGCTGTGGCCCCACCCGCCGTGGTCGACGTCCAGCGGGCGGCCGTCCCCGTCATAGCAGGTATCCACAGGTTCGCCGTAGGCCTCGCATCCGGTGTCCGTGCACCGCTCGGACAGGGTGCCGGAAAACACATTGGCGAACTCGAGTTCCCACTGATCCACCTGGCACAGCGCCCAGGCATCGCCGCCGTCGGCGAGGCTGCGGAGTTCCTCGATGGAGTACCTGCGCCCGCGTTCCGGGTGCCGGACAGCGGGCGGGGGAGTGATGGCGGAAGCAGATGATGTATTCATGCGACCAAGGTACTGCGCGGCTCTGACATTCCTGCCGGGCGGGGTCGGCGAGTCAGGAATCAGTCACTGACCAACCGGCCGCAGTGCTGATTGGACGGCTACGATATCCGGCCCGTACCGGGCGTCGTAGGTGCTCTGGAGAGTGCCGTCGTCGTACTCCACGGTGATGAAGAGATGGCCGTTCTCCACCCATGACATGAGCACGCCGCCGGGCTCCGCGCCCGCGAGCTCCTGCTGCAGTGCCTCCAGTTGGGCCTCGCTGCCGGCGCCGGGGTTGGCGGGGTCGGTGCGTGGATCAATAGTCGCCGGAGGGTCGTAGAGGGCCAGCGGAACAGGCGGTTGGGTCAGCGTGAAGGCGGTGCCGTCCCAGGTTCCCTGCACGGCGTAGGTGCCCCAGGTGACTCCCGCGGCGGTTTCCGACTGGTCCACGGCGGTCCAGTCCCAACCGATGATCTCAGGGCCGGAGCACTGGGGCGGATAGGACTCCATCACGGCTCCGAGGCACAGCCTCGCCATGCCGTCTCCATCCGAGATCACGGTGCCCTGCCCGATCAGTTCCTCCGAGCGCGACGGCGGGTCTGAGCCCGCGTTTCCGCCCGGCACTGCCACCGCACCGCACCCGGAAAGCAGCAGCGCGGCCGCCGCGGCGATGATGAGCGCTTTCACCACACTGTCTCCAGATCAGCGTGCACGGCAGCGAGCAGGCGCTCGCGGTCGTCCAGCAGATCGACGGGCCGTTCACCATGAAGGCAGCCGTTCGGAACGCAGAACCACTGCAGGATGTGACGGTCCTTCCAGCCACCGTCCAGGCCGATCTGCGCTACCTCGGCCACGATGGGACGCACCGTGCGTGCGGCGGCATCGAACTGGAATCCCGGATACAGGACGCGCCCGGCCTTGGTGGCGACGCCGAGGATCCGGCGTTCAGCGGCAAGGCAACCTGCAGGCGGCCAGCGCGGGCCAAGGAGCGCGTCCACCTCGGAACCGCTGAGTAGCCCGAATTCGAGCTCGATCGCGACCCACCGCGCGCAAGCCGCCCTGATGGACCGGGACAACGCGTCCTGGTAAGCAGTCGCCTCACGTACGACCCTGGGGGAGCCGCCTCTCATAGAGACAACGTACTGCTAGCGCGCGGTCAATTGAACACTTGATGGACAATCGACATCGAAACGCTACCTGGCGGAATTACGACGACGGCGCGCAGGCCTCATTCAGTGACTCCACCGACTCCGCGGGCACCTCGTCCCCGGCCGCGGCGATATCCCGAAGCGGGTCGGTGATCTCAGCAGGAACCCCGGCTGTCTCGGCTGCGTCGACCAGCGAACCGAGCACTTCCGCATCCTCCGCGCTGATATTGCTGTCACTGACCAGGGCGCAGACCTGGGACTCAACTTCTTCTGCGGCCGCCCCCGCCACCTGGGAAGCGGCGTCGCCGGCTATCCCGCCGGCAGTTTCCTCGATTTGGTTGCATCCCATGAGCAGGGCGGAAAAGGGCACGAGCAGGAACAGCGCAACGAGTTTCTTCACGATTTCCACTCTACGGGGAGTGCTCCGGCCACGGCGCCGCTGCTACCGGTCCAGGTCCTCCGGTTCAAACTGGCTCAGCGGCGATCCGCCGAAGTTGGCGCCGTCATCGCTTGCGTCGACTTCCTCATCGCTCATCGGGTCACCGAAGTCGACGTCAGCCGCAGCCTCGCCGATGGTCGGTTCTTCCGGCGGAACCTGCTCCTCGCCCTCACGGAAGCGGGCTTCCTCGGTCTCGTCGCGCAGGCTCTGGTCGCTTTCCTCCAGGCCGGCGCCGGCTCCCGGCTCATCCTGCAGCAGCGGATCCTGCTGCCAGTTGTCGGGGTTGTTCTCCGCGGCAGTGGGGTAGCTGTCCGGCTGCCCGTCCTTCACCGGGTCGAGAGCCTCCGGCGCAATCGACTCATCCACTGCGTCCGGCTCCTCGCCGACCACGGTCAGTTCCTCATCGGGAAGATTCTCAGTCATGATCGATCCTTTCGACGATTGCACTTCGGAGCGACGCCCCGTAACCAGTAAGCCTACTGATCATTTGGATGCCCGGCCAGTCCCGCGGGGCCTGCGGATGCTCCGAAGACCCCGCCGGCGAGTTAGCTGCCGGCGTGATCCCGCCAACTGTGCCGCGGTTCGAATCCGAGCACCCGCCGGGCCTTGTCGATGGACAGGAGCGTCTCATGCTCGCCTACGTCCCTGACCACTTCGACGTCGGGAAACACCTCGGCAGCAAGGGAGGCGCTCGAGCGGCTCATCACAGTGTCTGATGCCGCGATGATGAACCGGTCGAAACCGTTCTGCGCGTTTTCCAGGGCGCGCAGAACGGCCTGGGCACCGTCCCGACCGTCGATGTAGCCCCACAGGTTCCACTTCCGCAGCATCGGATCCGAATCAAAGGAGGGGAAATCGGCGTAATCCTCGGGGTCCATCACATTGGAAAACCGCAGGGCGGTGATGCTCAGTGCCGGGTCCCAGCGGGTGAGCTGGATGGCCATCTGCTCCTCGAGGTGTTTCACCAGCGAATAGGTGCTCTCGGGGCGGGCGTCATACTCCTCGTCGACCGGGATGTACGGCGGCGCCTCATCGAACGGCAGCCCGAGGACGGTCTCGCTGGAGGCGTAGACAATCCTCGTGACCCCAGCCCGCCTGCACGCCTGGAAGACGTTGTAGGTGGCCAGCATGTTGTTGTGGAAAGTGGCCGCATCCGCCCGAAGGCCGGGAGCCGGGATGGCCGCCAGATGCACGACGGCGTCAAAACCCGAGTGCCGGTCATCCACTCCCAGAATGGCGTCCACAACATCGCCGTAGTTGGTGAGGTCGATTGCGAGGAAATCCCGTCCGCGCTCGCCCTGCAGGTCAAGGCCGAGCGCCTCATGCCCCGCCTCCTGAAGCCCGGCTACGACGCTGCGCCCCAGTTTGCCGCTGGAGCCGGTGACAGCAACCCTCATGACTGGCGCGTCTCGGGAGAGGTGGTCTTTGCCGGGTCGGTCTCGGCGAGGTGCCCGACTGCGTCATCGATCTTCTGCATCACCGCCGGGTCCAGCTTCACCCCGGCGGCGGCAACGTTGGATTCGACCTGCTCAGGACGCGAAGCGCCGATGATTGCGGAAGCGACGTTGGGGTTCTGCAGGACCCAGGCGATGGCAAGCTGTGCCATCGTGAGACCGGCTTCCTCGGCGATCGGCTGGAGCTTCTGGACGCCGGTGAGG
The DNA here is from genome assembly GCF_000520475.1 of Arthrobacter sp. 35/47. Taxonomy (NCBI): domain Bacteria; kingdom Bacillati; phylum Actinomycetota; class Actinomycetes; order Micrococcales; family Micrococcaceae; genus Arthrobacter; species Arthrobacter sp. 35/47. The sequence goes on along the minus strand of NZ_KI914592.1, from coordinate 213,822 downwards.
ACGTCATCGGACATCCAGCGCTTGATCATGTCCGCGCCGCCCTTGTCGTCAGCTGCGCGCGAGCCCTGCTCCGGCGCCTGTCCCGGGGTGTACTTGCCGGTGAGCACTCCCTGTGCGACCGGGGACCAGACAATCTGGGAGATGCCGAGTTCCTCCGACGTCGGCACCACCTTTTCCTCGATCACCCGCCACAGCATTGAATACTGGGGCTGGTTGGAGATGAGCTGGAAGCCCAGCTCCCGGGCGAGTGCGGCTCCGTCCCGCATCTGCTCGGCCGTCCACTCGCTCACACCGATGTACAGCGCCTTGCCCTGCCGGACAACGTCGGCGAAGGCCTGCATTGTCTCCTCAAGGGGTGTCTCGAAGTCAAAGCGGTGCGCCTGGTACAGGTCAACGTAGTCGGTCTGCAGCCGCTGCAGTGAGCCGTCAATCGATTCCATGATGTGTTTGCGGGACAGCCCGGTGTCATTGTGGCCCTTTGGGCCGGTGGGCCCATACACCTTGGTGAAGATTTCCAGCGACTGCCGGCGCTCGCCCTTGAGGGCTTCACCCAGAACTGTTTCTGCTGCCGTATTGGCGTAGACGTCCGCCGTGTCGAAGGTGCTGATGCCGGCGTCGAGCGCGGCGCGCACGCACTGGGCTGCGACGTCGTTCTCCACTTGTGAGCCGTGGGTCAGCCAGTTTCCGTAGGTGATCTCCGAGATTTTGAGTCCGCTGTTTCCGAGGTATCTGAATTCCATGCTTTCGATGCTATCCATGGAGTTCCCCGCCGGTACAGGGCCGCCCCTCCGGGCGTGGCCCCTCCAGCGCCAACGGCTAGACTGAATCGACCGCCTGCCGACCAGTTGTGATTGAGGACCATGGGTACGTTTACTGCGCGATTTGCCACTGAGGAAGAACGCAAGAACTGGGACTCGCTGGTCACAGCCAACCCAAACGGCGGCAACCTGCTGCAGTCGGAGGCTTTCGCCGAGGTCAAATCCCATCATGGGTGGCAGCCGCTGTTCGTCGCCTGCGAGTCAGCGGAATACACCACCTACAACCTGGTCCTTGAAAAGAAGGTCCCACTGCTCGGCAGCCTCTGGTACCTGATCAAGGGCCCGGACGTCGCAACTCCCGAGGACGTCCCGGCAGTACTGGACGCCTTCCGGACATTCATCAGGGAGTCGAAGCTGCCGGTCTTCGCGCTCAAGATCGAGCCGGACATCGAGGACAGCTCGGAGGTGCGTACCATCTTCCGCCGCGCGGGACTGGTCAAGGCGTTCAATCTCCAGCCCAACGACCACACGGCCATCCTCGACACGACGCCGGAACCCAGGCAGCTGCTGCGCAACCTCCACGCACGCGGGCGCAACGCCGTCCGGCGCGCCGAGCGGGAGGGAGTCACCGTTCAGCGGATGGAGCCCACCGAGGAGAATTTCCGCACGATGTACCGGTTGATGGCGCACATTGAGGACCGGTCGGCGGCCCGGCTGCGCTCGTTCGAGTACTACCGGCGGTTCTGGTCCAACTTCGTGGCCGCGGGACAGGGCCGGCTCTACTTCGTCCACGAGGACGGCGAACCGTCGGTCGGTGCGTTTGTCATCAACTACGGCCGCAAGGGCACCTATAAGGACGGCGGGTCGAAGCCCGGACGCTCGCAGTACGGTGACTCGCACCTTCTCCAATGGAGGGCCATCAACGACCTCAAGGAGGAGCACAATATCGTCGAGTACGACTTCTGCGGGACGCCTCCGAGTGATCAGCTGAAGGACAAGAGCCACCAGCACCACGGCCTGGGCCTGTTCAAGACCAGCTTCACCAAGACGGTCACGGACTTTGTGGGGTGCTACGACCTGGTGCTCAGTCCCATGAAGTACCGTGCGTGGCAGAAGTTGGGCGAACGGGTCCTGCGGCAGGTCTACTGGCGGCGCACCCACCAGCCGTTCTA
>NZ_KI914592.1:205772-211792 GCF_000520475.1 Arthrobacter sp. 35/47 | reverse complement strand
GCGGCGCACCCACCAGCCGTTCTACTAAACCGGAACAATTCCGGACCCGTTGAAGGAATCCGAGTCCAGGAAGGGACATCACGTGGCAGACAAGTCCGGTGCCAGTAAGCGCCGGAGCCCGGACACCAACCCCTCCCCGGTGGCTGAACAGCTGCCTGTTGTGGGCTCATCGGGAACCCCGGACAAGGCTGAGTCATCACCGGGAACCCCGGGCAAGGCCAGATCGTCACCGGCGGCGCCGGGCAAGGCCAGAGCGAAGGTTGCCCGGAAAGCCGGCGGCTCACGACCTCCGGCCAACCCGACCGACGCCCTGCCGATCACACCGCAGGCCGCCCGGCCCGACCGCTCGCAGCTTGCTGCCCGCAAGATGCTCCGGCGCCTGGTCCAGGGGGAAGCCCCGCCCACGCAGGCGATGAACCTCGTTGAGCGGCTCGCCGGCAGTCCCTTTGCCAATCCCACCGTCCAGGTGGGAGGGCCCGACGTCGGCGCACGCCGCACGCTCGACTTTGCCCTCAGCCTTGCCGAGACAATGTTCCGTTACGGTGCGGGTGCGCTGGAGGTGGAAACCAGCATCATCGCGGTGACCGCTGCGTTTGGGCTGGACAACATCGAGGTCGACATCACCAACCAGTCCGTGGTGCTCAACTATTCCGCCAAGGACCAGACACCGACCACAGTTCTGCGCGTAGTCCGGTCCTGGACCAACAACTATGCCGGTCTGACACGCGTGCACCAGCTCGTGACCGACATCGCCGACGGCGGCGTGGACCGCTCTGAAGCGATCCGGCGCCTCGAAGAGATCACCCACCGGCCGAAGCCGTTCCCACGCTGGATGGTCACTGCGGCGTTCGGCGTGTTCGCAGCGGCCATTGTGGCGTTCATCGGCGGCGGACCGCTGGGCTCGCTCATCTCGTTTGCGAGCTGTATCGGAGTGGATCTGCTTTCACGTCAGCTGGGACGCTGGCGTGTGCCGGAGTTCTTTGCAACCGCGACGTCGGCTGCCCTGGTCACGTTCATTGCGATGCTGATGTGGTGGCTGGAGGCGCCGATTTCGCCGGCGCTCGTGGTGGTGGGCGGCATTCTGCTTCTCCTGCCGACAGGACGGCTGGTGTCAGCAACCCAGGACGCCATCAACGGCTTCCCGGTGACTGCGGCCGGCCGGTTCCTGTCCGCGTTCCTGGTGTTCGCCGGTCTGGTGTCCGGGATCGCCGTCGCGCTGGTGTTCGGCAAGCTCATCGGCGTGCCGGAACTCGACGTCACGTCCTCGGAGGGCTCGTTGTATCCGCTGCCCGTGGTTGCGGTGCTTGTCTTCGTAGCGATTGCGATGATCTGCGTCGCCGAGCAGACGGACCTGTCGCTGATCATCCCCACCTCGCTCATCGGAACCGCCGGGTTCCTCCTGTACTCACTGGTGGTCAACCTGGGTGTGGGCTACCGGCTGGCGCCCGCGGTTGCGGCCGTTTTGATCGGTATGCTCGCCCGTGTGGTGGCACTGCGCATGGGGGCGCCGCAACTGGTGGTCGCGGTGCCCGCGGTGATGTTCCTTTACCCGGGGCTTACGATCTTCCGGTCGATGTACGACCTGACGATCGAGACCGATGTGACGGGCGCCGGCGCGATCGGGCTGTTCAACGCGCTCACCATCATCCTGGCCATTGCCGGAGGAGTGGTGCTTGGCGACAACCTGGCGCGGCCTTTCACCAAGAAGCTCAGCAGTAACGAACGCCGTCGTAACCGCCGCCGCTGAGGCTGGACAGTCAGCTGCGCAGCCAGTTCACCGGTTCGGCGCCCTGCCTCCGGAGGAGGTCATTGGCCCTGGAGAAGGGCCGCGACCCGAAGAACCCGCGTGAGGCCGAGAGCGGGCTGGGGTGGGGAGACTCGATCAGGGGCGTGGACCCCAGCAGCGGCTTCAACTGCTGGGCTTCACGGCCCCAGAGGATCGCGACCAGCGGCTGGTTGCGGCCCACCAGTGCCCGCACGGCGGCGTCGGTGACAGCGTTCCACCCCAGTGCACGGTGCGAGCCGGTTTCTCCGGCACGCACCGTCAGGGTCCGGTTCAGCAGGAGGACTCCCTCCTCGGCCCAGGGGGAGAGATCGCCGTGGGCGGGCGCGGGGGCGCCCAGATCTGCCTCAAGCTCCCTGTAGATGTTGGCAAGGCTGCGGGGGAGCCGCGTCTGACGCGTCACAGAGAAGGCAAGGCCTACGGAGTGGCCGGGCGTGGGGTAGGGATCCTGGCCCACGATCAGAACCTTGACGTGGCTCAGCGGGTAGGTGAAGGCGCGCAGGATGGATTCCGGCTGCGGCAGCAACTGCACCCCGCGCTGCTGTTCCGTGGCGAGGACGCGGGCCAGCTCGTGGACCTCGGACTGTACCGGGCGAAGCGCCGCAGCCCAGTCAGGTGCCATCACCTCATGGAGCGCCGCAGGCGCAGCGAACGGGATCGGTTCCCCGGCGGGCGGTGGCAGGGGCAGGGTGGGGGTGCCGTCGTCGTGCATGTCTCTATTCTTGCGTGCCGGCACGGGCAGGGGGTTAGGTGGCGGGTAAATGACAAGCATGTGATTCGCCACTACCATGGACGAAGTTGATACCGCGGAAACGGTGGATTGGACGGTGTGTCGTGGGTATGCAGGGCTCGGCAGCGCAGGCAGATCAGAATGGTGCCGCACAGACGCGGGAGCCGGCTTTGGGGGAGCGCGAACAGCGCATGCTCGAACTGGAGCGCCAGTGGTGGAAGTATTCGGGCGCCAAGGAGCAGGCCATCCGTGAGATGTTCGATCTCTCCGCGACGCACTACTACCAGATCCTCAACGCGCTGATCGATACCGAAGCGGCCCTCGCCCACGATCCGATGCTCGTGAAGAGATTGCGTAGACTACGTACGACCCGCCAGCGCGCCCGTTCCGCGCGCCGACTCGGCGTCGACGTCTAGTTTTTCCGCAACCCCAACCCAAGGACTCCCCGGCAGATGACCCAATACCCCCGCGACGAATTCGACCAGGTGCCGGAATCCGCCGCGAGGCAGGGAGTGCACCGCGAACGGCTCGTGCCTCCGCGTTCAAGCGGCCTGGTGCTGAAAGTCATCGCGGGCATGCTTGTGCTCGCGGTCGGCCTGGTTGCGTACTTCCTGTTTCCCCGGCTGGGACTCGGCCAGGCCTCCCGTGTCACACCCGAAACCAGCAGTTCGGCGCCGATGCCCTCGATCACCGCCGGCGACGCAGCGAGCGCCACGCCCAGCGAGGAATCCGATCCCACGGCCAATCCCACGGCGTCCGCACCTCCCGCTTCACCCGGCCCAGAGCCAACCCCCAGCGAGGAAACAACACCTGCCGAGGAACCGGTGACGGACACTACCGAGCCTGCCGCCGCCGCGGACCGGACGCAGCCGGTTGCCGTATTGAATGCGACAAGCGTCAGTGGGCTGGCCAGCACAGCGGCCGGTCGCCTTCAGTCCGAAGGCTGGAATGTTACCCAGATCGGCAACTGGTCCGGTCAGCCGCTGCAGGGTTCGATCGTCCTCTATAACGGTGAAGAACAGCGGTCTACCGCCGAAGCGCTTGCCGGAGCTCTGGGAATCGGAGCGGTGCAGGGCGAAGCCGGATTGGGAGGCATCACTGTTGTGGTAGGCCCCGGCTTTCAATAAGCACGCTGGTTAAGGATCAATAACATTCCCTGTGTTCCCCGTCACTGTCCCCGCGATGTGGGATTAGATGTATTTCAGCCCCGCCATCACCAGCCACGCGGGGATCTACATAGTGGGAGAACAACATGGCGCAGGGAACCGTGAAATGGTTCAACGCTGAAAAGGGTTACGGCTTCATCACTGTCGATGAGGGTGGGGCAGATGTCTTTGTGCACTGGTCTTCGATCGAGATGGAGGGCTATCGCGCACTCGATGAGGGCCAGCGGGTCGAATTCGAGATCGGGGAAGGCCAGAAGGGGCCGCAGGCGGAGGCTGTGCGCCTCGCGTCCTGACCCCGCCCACGGTTTGCCGAAGAACAACGGCGCGTCTCCCCGGAAGGGGTGGCGCGCCGTCGTCGTTGTTTCCCCTCAGGTGAACAGCTTGCACTCGCAGTGTGTGAGTGCTAATTATTGACTTAGCACTCAGGTGTGACGACTGCTAAGACGGCACCCGAGAGTGAACCAGGCAACCTCTGTGGTGAGGGCTGGTTCGGGAGGTACAGAGATCCTCCCGGATCCGTCCGTCCGTCGCGGGCATCACAGGCGGGTAGCAGCATACGCATTACCGTCCCGAAAGGACCTACGCCGTTATGGCCAAGATCATTTCTTTTGATGAAGAGGCACGCCGCGGCCTCGAGCGCGGGTTGAACACCCTCGCTGATGCAGTCAAGGTAACGCTGGGCCCCCGCGGTCGCAACGTTGTCCTTGAGAAGAAGTGGGGCGCTCCCACGATCACCAACGACGGCGTTTCCATCGCCAAGGAGATCGAACTCGACGATCCGTTCGAGAAGATCGGCGCCGAGCTCGTCAAGGAAGTCGCCAAGAAGACTGACGACGTTGCCGGTGACGGAACCACCACCGCAACCGTCCTCGCCCAGGCGCTCGTGAAGGAGGGCCTCCGCAACGTAGCTGCCGGCGCCGACCCGCTGAGCCTCAAGCGCGGCATCGAGAAGGCCGTTGACGCAGTCACCGCCGAACTCCTCGCCTCCGCGAAGGAAATTGAGACCAAGGAAGAAATCGCAGCTACGGCTTCGATCTCCGCCGGTGACCAGCAGATCGGCGACCTCATCGCCGAAGCTCTGGACAAGGTGGGCAAGGAAGGCGTCATCACCGTCGAGGAGTCCAACACCTTTGGGCTGGAGCTTGAGCTCACCGAGGGTATGCGCTTCGACAAGGGCTACATCTCCGGCTACTTCGTCACCGACGCAGAGCGCCAGGAAACGGTCCTCGAAGACCCGTACATCCTGATCGTCAACTCCAAGATCTCGAACGTCAAGGATCTCGTCGCTGTCCTCGAGAAGGTCATGCAGTCCGGCAAGCCGCTGCTGATCATCGCCGAAGACATCGAAGGCGAAGCCCTGGCCACCCTCGTGGTCAACAAGATCCGCGGCACGTTCAAGTCGGTTGCCGTCAAGGCTCCGGGCTTCGGCGACCGCCGCAAGGCCCAGCTCGCTGACATCGCCATCCTCACCGGTGGCCAGGTCATCGCCGAGGAGGTTGGCCTCAAGCTCGAGAACGCCACCATCGACCTCCTGGGCCAGGCCCGCAAGGTCGTTGTCACCAAGGACGAGACCACCATCGTCGAAGGTGCCGGCAACGCCGAGGAGATCGCCGGGCGGGTTGCACAGATCCGTGCCGAGATCGAGAACTCCGACTCCGACTACGACCGCGAGAAGCTGCAGGAACGTCTGGCCAAGCTGGCCGGCGGTGTTGCAGTCATCAAGGCCGGTGCGGCAACCGAGGTTGAACTCAAGGAGCGCAAGCACCGCATTGAGGACGCTGTCCGCAACGCGAAGGCTGCTGTTGAAGAGGGCATTGTTGCCGGCGGCGGCGTGGCCCTGATCCAGGCCGGCGCCAAGGCGTTCGCCAACCTCAACCTGGAAGGCGACGAGGCAACCGGTGCAAACATCGTGCGCATCGCCATCGACGCCCCGCTCAAGCAGATCGCTTTCAACGCAGGCCTCGAGCCCGGCGTTGTCATCGAGAAGGTCCGCGGCCTGCCCGCAGGCCACGGACTCAACGCCGCAACCGGCGACTACGAGGACCTGCTTGCTGCCGGCGTCAACGACCCGGTAAAGGTGACCCGTTCCGCACTGCAGAACGCCGCCTCCATCGCGGGCCTGTTCCTCACCACCGAAGCTGTTGTCGCGGACAAGCCTGAGAAGGCTGCTCCCGCAGGCGGCGGCGACGAGATGGGCGGCATGGGCGGTATGGGCGGCTTCTAGGCTCCCAGCCCTACCTGCTCGACAACACAGAAGGCCGGTCCCCTCGGGGGCCGGCCTTCTGTGTTGTGAAAGCCGGAAGATTCGTGCACCTGTGGCGGGATCCCGGGCGCGGAGGCC
>NZ_KI914592.1:193316-205672 GCF_000520475.1 Arthrobacter sp. 35/47 | reverse complement strand
GGCCGCCATAGGTGCACGAAAGTTCCGGGTTGGGCGGTGTTGTAGGGCTAGTGCAGGAACATCCGGGCGTTGCTCAGTTCGGCCTGTGCGTACTGTTCCGTGGCGACGCCGAGGGCCTGGTTGATGCCGGCCAGCGACTCCTCCACCCGCGCCTGTGTGGCACGCCAGTCCGTCACCAGCTGCTGGAAGTTCTGCGACGCCTGGCCCTGCCACTCGGACTCCAGCGACCTCAGCCCGGACTGCATGGCGTTCACCTCCGCCTGCAGCCGCGCGATGGTGTTCTGCACGTCGGCGCTCTTTGCGGCCAAAGTGTCAGTGTTGACGTTGAAGTAGGTCATTCTTTCCTCCTGAAATTCTCCTGCCGGCGGTGCCGCGCGACTCTTACGCTAGGAGGTGCTCAGGAGCCGGGTGAGCCGCTCGAACGCCATGTGGAAAACCTGCCCGCAACATGTCTGCTGTGGAGGGATGGTCGGTGGCGTGAGGGAGCCGGCCCAGCCGGTCAGTCTCCGGCCGGCGCTGCGCCGCCGTCGTCGTGGGGCAGCCTGATGGACAGCGTGGCGCCGCCTCCGGGGGTTTCCTCCAGCCGTACGCTGCCGTCATGCTGCGCCACGAGGGCGGCCACGATGGCCAGGCCGAGCCCGGTGCCGCCGGTCTCACGGTAACGCGAGGAATCAGCCCGGTAGAAGCGCTCAAAAACCCGCGCGGCGTCGTCCTCGGAGATGCCCGGACCGTGGTCACGCACCTCAATGACTGAGTCGCTCCTGCCGTGGATGACGGGAGCGACTCCCACCGCGACCTCGATCGGGGAGCCTTCCGGCGTATACCGCAGGGCATTGGTCATCAGATTCGCCACCACCTGACGCAACCGGGCCTCATCACCGACCACCGGGGCATGCCGCGCGGGGCCACCGTCGAGGCCGATCACCCGGATGGTCCGCTCGGGTGCGATGGCCCGGGCGTCCATAGCGGCGTCGTTTCCCAACACCAGGAGGTCAAGAGGCTGGGACTCCAGCGGCCGCTGCTCATCGATGCGGGCGAGGGTGAGCAGATCCTCGACCAGCTGTCCCATGCGTTTCGCTTCACTCTCGATGCGTCCCATGGCGGCACGGACGTCGTCGTCGTTCTGGAGAGCGCCGTGACGGTACAGCTCGGAGAAGCCGCGGATGGTGACCAGCGGTGTGCGCAGTTCATGGGAGGCATCCGCGACAAAACGCCGCATTTTGCGTTCGGATTCCGTCCGGGCGGCGAACGCGGATTCGATGTGCGCGAGCATCGCGTTGAGGGACCGGGAAAGCCTGCCGACCTCCGTCGCGGGGCGCTCCACCTCGACGCGGCGCGAGAGGTCTCCGGCGGCGATGGCTGCGGCGGTCCGTTCCACCCTGCCCAGCGGGCGGAACTGCCGGGTGACGGCCAGGTAGGCCACGATGGACGCGGCAGCAATCGAAAAGAGACCGACAGTGAAGATGATGCGCCCGGCCTCGGACACGGTGTCATTGACGGTGGACATCCGGGTGGCAACGGCCACGGAGGTGTCATCTGCCTGCAGCGGGAAAACGATGACCCGCCACTCACTCTCACCCCTGCTGCCTGGAACCGTGAAGCCTTCCTGGTCCAGGTCTTCAACGTCGTCCCGGTCCAGGGCCGGGATCTCGGGGATTTCGGCCGCGGTGGCGGAATGGGTCGAGCGGATGGCGGACCCGTTGCCGTCCAGCCAGACGCCGTAGAACCGGAACAGGTTCTGGCTGGTATCGCTGCCCATGGTGCCGATGCTGTTGGTGACCGACTGCGCATTCGCCTCGATGTCCTGATCCATCTGCACAACGAGGCTGCTCCGGAGCAGGGAGATGGTCACGATGCCCGTGATGGCGACCGTGAACACCATGAGCAGGGTCATGATGGCGATCAGTTGCGTGCGCAGCGATGCGGATTTCCAGCGTCGGATCACAGCGGGTACGGAGATGGTGCTACCGCTTGTCGGCGGTGCGCAGCAGGTAGCCGACGCCGCGCTTGGTCTGGATCAGCGCCGGGGCGTCAGGGTTCCGGTCGATCTTCCGCCGCAGGTAGGAGATGTAGGACTCCACGATCGAGGCGTCTCCGTTGAAGTCGTATTCCCACACATGGTCAAGGATCTGCGCCTTCGACAGCACACGGTTGGGGTTCATCATCAGGTAGCGCAGCAGCTTGAACTCGGTGGGGGAGAGATCAATGACTTCGCCGCCGCGGCGTACCTCATGGGCGTCGTCGTCCAGTTCCAGGTCATCGACGCGGATCACGGCGCCGTCGTCGTCGTGCGGTTGCGTGCGGCGCAGCACCGCCCGGATGCGGGCCACCACCTCGTCGAGGCTGAAGGGCTTGGTGACGTAGTCGTCGCCTCCCACCGTGAGACCGGTGACCTTGTCATCGGTGTCGTCGCGGGCGGTCAGGAAGACCACAGGGAAATGGCGGCCCGCGGCGCGGAGCCGGCGGGTGACGGTGAAGCCGTCCATGTCCGGAAGCATCACGTCAAGGACCGCGAGGTCAGGGTTGTGCGCTTCCGCAGCGGCAAGGGCCTCGCGTCCGTTGGCGGCGGCCACGACCTCGAATCCGGCGAAACGCAGCGACGTGGAGAGCAGTTCCCGGATATTCGGTTCGTCGTCGACTACAAGCAGTTTGGCTTCAGGTCCTGATTTATTCACGACTCCCAGTCTGCTCCCGATAGCTGGGAGTTTTCTGGACGTTTGCGGTGAGCCTTGCAACCGCGCCCCGGTTCAGGGCGTAGGTATGTCCGCAGCGTCCAGGATGGTGTAGGCGTAGCCCTGCTCCGCCAGGAACCGCTGCCGCTTGGCGGCGAAGTCCTGGTCCAGCGTGTCGCGTGCGACGACGGCGTAGAAGCGTGCTGCCCGGCCGTCACTTTTGGGACGGAGCAGCCGCCCCAGCCGCTGCGCCTCTTCCTGGCGTGACCCGAAGGAGCCCGAAACCTGGATGGCAACCGACGCTTCCGGCAGGTCGATCGAGAAGTTCGCCACCTTCGACACGACGAGCGTGTTCAGCTCGCCCGCACGGAAGGCGTTGAACAGGCGCTGGCGCTCCTTCACGGAGGTCTCGCCCTTGATGATGGGGGCATCGAGCCGCGCACCGAGCTCATCGAGCTGGTCGATGTACTGCCCGATCACCAGCAGCTGCTCGCCCTTGTGGGAGGCCACAAGCTTCTCCACCACCGACGTCTTTGTCTCCGAGGTTGCGCAGAGACGGTACTTGTCGCCGTCGTCGGCCATGGCGTAGGCCACCCGCTCATCCCGGGGTAGATCCACGCGCACTTCCACGCAGTCTGCGGGGGCTATGTAGCCCTGCGCCTCGATGTCTTTCCACGGTGCGTCGTACCGCTTGGGGCCGATCAGGGAGAAGACCTCACCTTCGCGGCCGTCCTCGCGCACCAGGGTGGCAGTGAGGCCGAGCCGCCGCCGGGCCTGCAGGTCGGCGGTCATGCGGAAGATCGGCGCGGGAAGCAGGTGCACCTCGTCATACACGATGAGGCCCCAGTCGTTCGCGTCGAGCAGCTCGAGGTGGGGGTAGAGCCCGCCGCGGCGCAGCGTCAGCACCTGGTAGGTGGCGATGGTGACCGGCCGGACCTCCTTGACCGACCCGGAGTACTCACCGATCTCCTCCTCCGTCAGGGAAGTGCGCTTGAGCAGTTCATCCTTCCACTGCCGGGCGGACACCGTGTTGGTCACGAGAATGAGGGTGGTGGTGGAGCTGGTGGCCATTGCCGCGGCGCCCACGAGCGTCTTGCCCGCGCCGCAGGGAAGCACCACAACCCCGGAACCGCCCGCCCAGAAGTTCTCCGTTGCCAGCTTCTGATAGGGGCGCAGCGTCCAGCCGTCCTCATTGAGCATGATGGGGTGCGGCGTCCCGTCCACATAACCCGCCAGGTCCTCAGCCGGCCACCCGAGCTTCAGCAGCAGCTGCTTCAGCTGCCCGCGCTGCGACGAATGGACCACCACGGTCTCGCCGTCGATCCGGGGACCGAGGAGCGGCTCGATCTTCTTGGCGTGCAGCACTTCCTCGAGTACCGGGTAGTCGGTGGTGCGCAGCACCAGTCCGTGCTGGGCGTCCTTCTCCAGCCGCAGCCGGCCGTAGCGCGACATGGTCTCCTCGATATCAACGAGGAGGGCGTGCGGAACGGGAAAGCGCGAGTACTTCAGCAGGGTATCCAGCACCTGCTCGGCGTCCAGTCCAGCCGCTCGCGCGTTCCACAGGCCCAGCGGGGTGAGGCGGTAGCTGTGCACGTGCTCGGGCGCGCGCTCCAGCTCAGCGAAAGCGGCGATGGCATGCCGGGCCTCGGTGGCCTGCTCATGATCAACCTCCAGCAGGATGGTCTTGTCGCTCTGAACAATCAGCGGCCCGTTAGGCATCGGTTGAAGCACCTTCCACAGTTTCGACATCCATAATCCGATGCACGGAGATCACGCGCTCGGTTTCCTTCTCCGGGTCGAAGACGCGCACCCGGCCGGCATGAACCGACAGTGGAACGAAGACCTGCCGGGTGGAATTCCCGGCACTGTCTGCGAAGCCCATCCGGACGGCCCGCTTGGTCCGGATGGCCGTCCGCAACGTCTCGAGACCGATCATCGCCTCGCTCTCGGCTCCGGCTCCCGGGCCCGGACGGGCGCTGCCGCGCAGCACCCCCATTTGCGCTTCCACGTCATCCTCCGTGAGCACCCACGGATTGGTCCGGACAGCGGACGACGACGGCGCGGAGCCCGTTCCTGCGCGGGCGCCCTGCCGTGGAGCGGCTCCTCCTTCCAGCGCCGGAGAGTAACCCAGTTCACGCAGTGCCGCCGCGAGTTCCGACGGCGTGGCCTGCGCCGCCACCACGGTTGGAGCGAGACGGACCAGTCCCAGTGCAGCGGCTCCGGGGTCGGCCAGAAGGGCAGTCAGCGCGTCGTCGTCGTCGCTGCGCACGTAGCTGAAGGCGGGACCGACGCGCAGAGAACCGTACCGGGATGCTGTGTCCTCCACGAGGTAGCGCAGGGGTTGTGGAACCTCCGTGGCGGAGTGACGCTCAAGGAAGGAGAGGATCCCCGCCGCGTCCTGCCCTTCATCAAGGGCCCCGCGAACGGACTGTGCGGAGAACCGGTATACGGTCGCAGGCCCCTGACCCTCAGCTGAGGCCAGGAGTGAAAGTTCGCGGGCTACGTGCGGTTCCAGGTAGCCCGGAGCCACTGCGGTGAGGTCCGCCTGCAGCATGAAGTGGGTCAGCGGTTCCGGGAGCGCGTCGCGGAGGAGTGCTGCGGCGTCGTCGAACCGGTCCCCGGCGATGGCCGCGCCCAGCTCCGTCAGGGCGCCGGAGCCCAGGAGGCCGAGGTGCCCCATCTCGTCGATCATGCCCGGTACCAGCCGCGTGAAGCGCCGGCGTAGCCGGGGCTGATGCCACGTGAGCCGCTCAATCAGGGAGGGCGCGTCAAGGACACAGGCCCGGCCGTCGTCGTGCGTCGCTTCCGCTGAAAGCGCTGTTGCGGCAGACAGGATACGACGACGGACAGCAGGCGCGTCCGTGCGCGTCGCCTCCGAGGACAGAGCGTTCACCGCACCGCCCGTGGACAGCTGGCCTCCGACGAGAGAGGGAGCCCTCTCGGAGTCCAGCCAGGCGCGCACCAGACGTGACCACTGTTCGTCCCGTTCGGCCAGATGCCAGGAGCCGTCGGCGGCGGCCATCCATCGTGAACTGTCGGGGTCCAGCACAATGAGCCGGGCCAGCGCTGCCAGCTCCAGCAGCCAGCCCACCTGGGCCCGGTCGATCCGCAGCGCCTCAGCAAGCCGGCGGATCTCCCTCACGCCGACCCCGCCGGTGCGCAGTGTTGCCACAGGGGATGCCTGCACGCTGCCCAAAAGCTCGGTGAGGATCCGCAACGTCTCCGCGATTGCGCCGAAGGACGCGTTGTCCCGAAGGCTGATGCGCACGGAGCTGAGCTGCGGCACGGGGGGCGATACGGGTAATGACGGGATGATCAGGCCTCCGCGTGCTGCGATGCCCACTTCCCGGGGGAGCTCAACATGGTTGGCGTCGAGCCGGATGAGCAGCCCGCGGTCGAGAAGCCAGTCGAGCGGCGCCGACGTGCCCGGAGGCCCGGATTTCGCCGAGCCGACCGGAGAAACGGAGAGCTTCCGCACAAGATCCCAGGTCCTCTCGGGAGCGGTTTCCAGAATGCGGGGCCAGGATGATTCCAGTACGGCCGCCAGCGCCTCGGCATCGGAGTCCGTGCCGGAGTTATCCGTCGGACCAGGCACACCGGCGGCCTGGAGCAGCTCAAGTCCGGACCGGATCCGCTCTACGTACCCTGGGTATTGCCGGGCCAGCGCGGCCATCGGGCGTCCCAGGCCGGCAGGGTAGGGGCCCAGCGCATCATGAAGGGTCTCGAGCGGGAAGAAGGAAGGCCGGCTCTTGACCACAGGTCCGGTTCGCAGGAGAGCCAGCCCGTGAAGCTGGCTCAGGTATGGCTCCAGCGCCTTGGCGGTCATTGAAGCGATTGCCCTCTTGAGGGTTGTCGATGTGCTTCCGGCCGGACCGTCGAGGTCGGTGGTCAGCACCACCGCCTCAAGAACCATCAGCTGCGGGGCGTTCAGTCCTTCGAGGGCCCGCTGCACGCTGACGCGGGTCGAGGCCCGGGCTGCGAGGGCGGCGAAATCCGGTACCGGCGGGAGAACAACATCCGGGCGTGCAGCCATGAGCTTCCGCAGCTCGGCGTCACTGCGTGAAGCCAGATCCTCGGCGAGGGCGCGGATGGCGGACACCGTATTAACGTTACTCGTACCGCGCTGTACGCAGTTGTCCGGATACGGACCGGTCCGTGGGTGGGCCTGATTTCCGTCGGAGCTCAGTTGCGCCCGCGAGACACGATGTTGACCACCACGGTGACCAGCATCAACAGGAAGCCGAGCGGCAGGCAGAAGTAGGCTGCCGTCACGAAGCCCGGCCACGGGTCCGCCCCGGCCCATGCGGACACCAGCACCGCGCCCAGGGAGAGCAGCCCGATGATGGCGAGGGCAACAGCGGCAACCAGGAGGACAAGCCGTGCGGGCGTGGTCCGGCTGCGGTCGCGGCCGGTGGCGGCGCCGTCGTCGTCGGCTGCCGGGACTGAGGAGGAGTTCTGCGACATGATGCTCCTAGCGTACAAGGGCACTCCGCGCCGATTCCCCGCATCCGTGCCGGTATCCTTTAAGGGCAGACTTTTTCCCTGCGCATGCCGGCCGGCCGGTGGTTTCCCGATTCTGATCGGTACCGCCAATGGACACCGGAGCCGGCACGCGCGCAAAGCAGTTCGAGAACGAGGTAATTACGTGCCTATCGGCAAGGTCAAGTGGTTCGACTCTGAAAAGGGTTTCGGCTTTCTGGCGACGGATGACGGCAAGGAGGTCTTCCTCCATGCCTCGGCACTTCCTGCGGGAGTGACCGAGGTCAAGCCCGGCGCCCGGCTTGAGTTCGGCGTCGCGGACGGGCGCAAGGGTCTTCAGGCCCTGTCCGCCCGCATTCTTGATGCCCAGCCTTCGGTTGCCAAGGCAACCCGCAAGAAGGCGGAAGACATGGCCGTCATCACCGAAGACCTGATCCGGTTGCTCGATGACGTCTCCAACGGCCTGCGGCGGGGCCGGTACCCCGACAAGTCGCATGCCGCGAAGGTCGCCGCAGTGCTGCGCGCCGTAGCGGATGATCTGGACGTCTGAACCCGATGACTGAATCTCCGGCGTCGATGGAACCAGCCGTACTGAGCCAAACGGAAACAGGGCCGGCCGAGCCGCTGCCGGCTGAGTCCGTGCTGGCCGAGCCAGTGTCGGCTGAGTCTGCGGCTCCGGTTGCCAGGCGCCGGGCGGTCCGGAAACCGTCCAAACCTGACGCAGTGCTGGCGGCTGCCGTGGGAACTGCGCGCAGGGGTGTGCTTGAAATCGCCGGAGACGCCGCGGTAGGTGAACATCTGGGCGCGTTTCCCGAGGCGGAGCGGCTGGTAACCCACCGGTTCGCCGCGCAGGTTCCCGGCTACGTGGGTTGGCACTGGTTCGCGACCCTCGCCCGGGTTCCCCGCGGCAAGGACGCAACCGTCTGCGAGGTGGGATTGCTGCCTTCGGAAGACGCCCTGCTGGCACCGGACTGGGTTCCCTGGTCCGAGCGCGTGCGCCCGGAAGACACTGCTGCAGAAGAGGCAACGGAAACCGCGGACGCCGGCACCGCACAGGCACCGGGTGTTTCCGGTGCTCCGGATACCGACGGTGCCCAGGAACTGGGTAGTGGACCGGACACCGACGGCGGAGCGGACACCGACGGCGGAGCGGACACCGACGGTGCCCCGGACGACGACGATGCTACGGACAACGACGGCACCCCGGACGTTTCCGCAAGTGAAGATCCGGAAACCCCGGGAGATCAATCCCCGGTCGCCTAAGGGCGTGGGTAACGCAGGAAGGAGGGCTGCCTGATGAGCATGTTCCGGTCCCTGCGTATCCGCAACTACCGGCTGTGGTTCATCGGCGCCCTGATCTCCAACGTGGGTACGTGGATGCAGCGCACCGCACAGGATTGGCTCGTCTACGACATCCTGACGGACCAGGACGCCGCGGCGATGGGGATCGTGATGGCCCTTCAGCTGGGTCCGCAGCTGTTCATCGCGCCCTGGGCGGGGCTGATCGCGGACTCGGTGGACCGCCGTAAACTGCTGATCGGAACCCAGGCTGCCATGGCGGCACTCGGCGTCGGTCTCGGCATCCTTGTGGTGCTCAGTCTCGCGGAGCTCTGGCACGTCTATGCGTTTGCCCTTGCCCTTGGACTGGTCTCGGCCCTCGACGCACCGGCGCGTCAGGCCTTCGTATCCGAGCTCGTGAAGGACGAATACCTTCCCAACGCAGTCGCACTCAACAGCGCCTCCTTCAACGGCGCCAGGATGTTCGGACCTGCCGTCGCCGGCCTGCTTACGGTGGCAGTCGGTCCCGGCTGGGTCTTCCTGATCAACGCCGTGACCTTCGCGGCGATGATCTTTGTCCTGGCCACCATCCGGCAGGGTGAACTGCGTGTCCTGAACCGGTCTGCCCCCGGACGCGGCCGAATCCGCGCAGGGTTCCGCTACGTGCGGCAGCGGCCGGACCTGGTGATGGTGATGTTCGCGATCTTCGTCGTCGGCACCTTCGGCCTGAATTTTGCCGTCTACATTGCAGCGATGGCACGCACGGAGTTCGGAACCGGAGCGGGCGTCTTCGGAACGCTTTCCTCCATCATGGCGGTCGGTTCAGTTACCGGGGCGCTGCTATCAGCGCGCCGTGAACGGCCCCGCCTCCGATTTGTGTTCGGGGCTGCGGGCGCCTTCGGACTGGCATGTGCCCTCGCAGCGCTGGCTCCCTCAGTGTGGCTTTTCGGCGTCGCGCTTGTTCCGGTGGGGCTTTTCGCGCTCACGTTGATGACCAGCGCCAACGCCTATGTACAGACAACCACGGTCCAGGAAATGCGCGGAAGGGTCATGGCCCTGTACTTCGCGATCTTCCTCGGCGGCACCCCGATCGGTGCACCGATTGTCGGATGGGTGACCAACGCCTACGGCCCCCGGTGGGGGCTGGTGGTGGCGGCTGTCTCCGGGCTGGTTGCCGCCGTCGCCGGTCTGGTCTGGGTCTGGCGGTCCCACCACGTCACGCTCCGCCTCTCACACCCCGCGCCGCGGCGGCTCAGGCTGACCCTGGCCGCCACCGCACGGGACACCGCCGAAAGGAATGGTTAGAGGCGCTCCACCACGTAATCGATGCACTCCAGCAGCGCGGAGACATCGGAGGGCTCGATCGCCACGAACATTGCGATGCGCAGCTGGTTGCGGCCAAGCTTCCGGTACGGCTCGACGTCGACAATCCCGTTGGCGCGCAGCACCTTCGCCACGGCGGCGGCATCGACCGAGTCATCGAAGTCGATCGTGGCGATGACGTTGGAGCGGTGTTCGGGGTCCTGCACAAAGGGCGTTGCAACGGCAGACGCCTCGGCCCAGCTGTAGACCCGGCCTGCGGAATCGGCGGTGCGCTCTGCGGCGAATTTCAGGCCGCCGTTCTCATTCAGCCACTGAACCTGTGCATTGAGCGTCACGATGGTGCCCAGCGATGGCGTGTTGTACGTCTGGTTCTGCAGGGAGTTGTCGATCGCCGTCTGCAGGTCGAGGAAATCGGGGATCCAGCGTTTGGAGGCCTTGATCGCGGCCGCCCGTTCGAGCGCTGCGGGAGAGAACAGGCCAAGCCACAGTCCGCCGTCGGACGCGAAGTTCTTCTGCGGCGCAAAGTAATAGACGTCCGCCTGTGACACGTCCACCGCGAGACCGCCCGCCGCGGAGGTGGCATCGATGGCGATGAGCGCGCCGTCATCCGCTCCTGCGACGCGCTCCACCGGAGCCGCCACGCCGGTGGAGGTTTCATTCTGTGGCCAGGCGTAGAAGTCGACGCCGGACTCGGCTGCGGGGACAGGGCGCGTGCCGGGTTCCGACGTGATGACCGTCGACTCGCCCAGGAACGGAGCCCTGGAGGTGGCAGCCGCGAATTTGGATCCGAACTCCCCGAAGGAGAGGTGCTGCGCCCGCGATTCCACCAGACCGAACGAGGCGACATCCCAGAATGCGGTGGAGCCGCCGACACCGAGGATAACCTCGTAGCCGTCGGGAGCGCCGAAGAAGTCCATCAGCCCCGAGCGGACAGAACCAACCAGGTTTTTCACGGGTGCCTGGCGGTGGGAGGTGCCAAGCAGGGTAAGGCCCGCGCGGGTGAGCGCCTCCACCTGCTCCGGACGGACCTTGGAAGGACCTGCGCCGAAGCGTCCGTCCTGGGGCAGCAACTCGGTGGGGATGCGGATGTCGGTGGAATTGCTCATGGTTACTCCAGGACGTGTGCGTTCGATGGAAGGTCGCCAACCATTCTGCCCCAGCGGGAACGGCACCGGCGCATTATGACTGCCGCCGGCTGTCTGCGCCACCGCGAAGGGACAGCCGTCAGACGGCGCAGGTATATGGGTTAACCTTGTGTGGCGTAGGGATGACGACGGCGGTCTTGACTTAGGGACGCCATGCAGCCGCTGCATCAACGCTCAATCTGCACCAGTGCCAAGGAGCTGAACGCCGCATGACGGACCTCATCGACACCACCGAGATGTACCTGCGGACCATCCTTGAGCTTGAGGAAGAAAACATCGTGGCGCTGCGTGCGCGGATCGCTGAGCGGCTGCGCCACTCCGGGCCCACGGTCTCCCAGACCATCGGGCGGATGGAACGCGACGGATTGGTAGTGGTGACAGGGGACCGGCACCTTGAGCTGACCGAGCTCGGCCGCCGGCGGGCCACCGAAGTGATGCGCAAGCACCGCCTGGCGGAACGGCTGCTCTCGGACGTTATCGGTCTCGACTGGGCCTACGTCCATGATGAGGCCTGCCGGTGGGAACACGTGATGAGCGAGCGGGTTGAGCGCCGCCTCTACGAACTGCTTGGCCAGCCCACCCAGTCGCCGTACGGCAACCCCATACCGGGTCTCGAAGCCCTCGGTGGCTCACCGCCGGAAGCGTTCACCCTGGGCGTGAGCACGCTGACAGAAGCGATGGCGAACTATTCGCCCGGATCGACCGTGACCCTTGTCCGGCTGGCTGAACCTATCCAGGTTGACCCGGAGCTGCTGACCCAGATGGATGAAGGCGGCCTCCGCCCGGGTGCGCGGCTCAACCTGCAGGCAGTCGGGGACTACGTCTCAGTGCGGGTGCCCGGCGTTGAGGGTGCCCTGGAACTGCCTCCAGAAGTTGCTTCGCACGTCTTCGTGGCGGTTCAGCCCTCGTCCTGAGAGCCGGAGTCTCTGGATTGGCGAAGGATATCCACAGCATGGTTACGAAATGATTACTTTCGCTCCGATCCCGTTATAGTTGGTGCCTGGCGCTGATACTTCAGCGTTACCTGGTTCGCATGCCTAACCCTGTCAGCGGACGCAGTGTTGAACAGATGGACAGGGGCGGAGGACCCACTACCGGTCATGGCTCGCCATGACCTTGGGGTGAAGTTCGGGGAATGCCACAGCGCACGTACCTGAGCCGAGTTTTCTCATACTCGAATCCGACAGCTAACTTCGCAGGCGAAAAATGAGAGAGGGTCTCTTTGTCGAATACTGTTTCGGGGCGCCGCCGTGCCAGCACCCCGGGTACTGAAGTGCGGCCACGCGACGCCCACCGGCGGGAGCGGGCGGAGCGCATTGCACGCCAGGAATCTCTTGTCGCCGCCGCACCCGCTGTACCCGCACCTGCTGTACCCGCACCGACTGTCCGCGCCGCACCCCCGGCCGCCGTACCTGTCTTCCGGGCCGTGCCCGCGCCCGACGCACCAAACAACGGGTCC
>NZ_KI914592.1:184967-193216 GCF_000520475.1 Arthrobacter sp. 35/47 | reverse complement strand
CCTGATCACCGCGCCGGTGCAGGTTGCAGCCTGTTCCCCGGCCCCGCTATCGCGGCGCGAGGCCCGCAGTGGTAACGGAGCCCGCTCATTTTCCGCGGCCGACACGCGCCCCCGTGACCTGCAGCGCATCGAACGACGACGTCGGGCAGTATCGGCGCGCCGTGACGTATCCTTCGCCGGACTGAGCCAGAAGGTTGCCATCGCTGCCGCTGCCTCCGGCATGGTGCTGACCGTGGCGCTGCCCACCACCGCGGCAGTGGTGCCCTCCGATGCGCAGGCGGCCGCAGGGCCGGCAGGGCAGGCCCAGGCAGAGCCGGTGCAGGCCGCGGCCAACGCCGAGGTCACTTTCGACCGTGCTGCGCTGCACGGCAGGTTTGATCCCGATGCCAAGCTGGTCGAGATTGTTTCGGCGTCCGACGGCGGGATCATCGCCGCGGAATCCAGGGGATCCCTGTCCGCACCGTTGGACGGCGCCGCCATGAGTTCCCCCTTCGGTACCAGGATCAGTCCTATCACCGGCATGGGAGAGCTCCACACCGGCCAGGACATGAGCGAAGCCTGCGGAACAGCAGTCAAGGCCGCAGCGGCCGGGACTGTGACGTTCGCGGGCTGGCATGCCTTCGGTGGCGGCAACCGCGTTGTCGTCAAGCACGCCAACGGACTGGAAACCACCTACAACCACCTTTCCGCGATGGATGTCAGCGTCGGTCAGGTTGTAGAGCGGGGCGAAGCCATCGCGCGCGTGGGGTCCACCGGCGCCTCCACGGGCTGCCACCTGCATTTCGAGGTCCTGGTCGACGGCGAGAACGTCGATCCGCTGGGCTGGCTCTGAACGGTTTCAGGTCCGTCGTTACCGTGAACACACCGTTCCGTGATCTGAATGTGACATACCCCAAAATCTGATGTACCGTCTAACTCGTGCCGAATCGCAGGGGGTTCGGCACTCTCGTGCAGATCGCCTAGCTCTGCCACCGCACGAGGTCCGTTCGCAACAATCGCATGGCAGGGGCGGGGGAACCAATTGTGGGCTTCTTTTTAGAAGTCCTTGGGGTTAAGTCGCAGGATCTGAGACGATCCGCGGCCGGGTGACTCCCATCCGAATCCGACAGCTCACCTCGCAGGCGTAGGGAGAGGCAATTTAACGTGTCAAACAGCTCTGCGCTGGGACGCCATCGTGCGGTTCCGGCTCATACAAGCTCGCTCGCAGCCATTTCGAAGGCTGTATCTTCAAACGCAGGTTCAGTAGGACGTCAGGCCGCGGTCATCGTTGCCGCTTCCGGCCTCGTTCTCACCGCCGGACTTCCGGCCCACGGCGCAGAGGACGCCCAGCGCTCTGCGCAGGCCGTCAAGACGCTCAGCGCAGTAGCATCCCAGCCCACCACCGTCAGTGCCTCCGCTGATGCAGCCGTGACCTTCGAGCGCGCAGCAGTCGAGGCTGTAGCAGCCCCGGTTGCACAGCCCGTGGTTGAAGCCGCTCCCGCTCCCGAGGTTGCCGTCCAGGCTGTAGCAGTCGAGGCCGCTCCGGCGCCGGTTGCCGAGCCCGTGGTCGAGGTTGCAGCAGCTCCTGCTGAGGTCAAGGTCGAGGCCGCCGCAGTGAAGGCTCCCGCAGAGGCCCCCGCCTCAAGCGGAGTCGGCGCAGCACTGGTTGGTTCTGCCTACTCCCAGATCGGAGTCGCACAGGATTGCACCGCCATGGTGGAGAAGGCTCTGCGCTCCATCGGCAAGTCCGTCGGCGACATCGCTCCCAGCGACTTCTTCGCCTTCGGATCAGTTGTTTCCTCCCCCACACCCGGTGACCTCGTGGTCTCCGGTGGTCACGTTGCCATCTATGTAGGCAACGGTCAGGTCATCAGCGGTGGCCTGAATGGTATGAATACCGGCCTTCACAGCCTGTCCGATCTCTCTGGCTACAGCTTCGTCCGCGTTAGCTAAGACCCGTTACCTGGAGCTCCCACTTATGACCTCGAATACCCGTGCCATCGCACGCCACCGCGCCGAAGTTCAGCGCTCAGCCCACCTCTCCTCGATCGCTCGCGCCGTCAGTGAGAACGCCGGTGGCGTAGGCCGCCAGGCAGCCGTCATCGCAGCAGCTTCCGGCCTGGTCCTGACCAGCGGTGTTGCCGCGAATGCGGTCGAACTGCCCACAGAGCGCAACACGCTGACCACCACCCTGGAGGTCCAGGCCGCAAAGGCCCCGGTCCAGGCGCCGGTTGACGCGGAGATCTCCTTCAACAAGACTGCCGTGAAGGCTGTCGCCGCCCCGGTTGTGGCCGCCCCTGTGGTGCAGCCTCTGGCGGAGACCGTCGAGCCCGCGCCGGTAGCGGCGCCGGTCGCCGAGGTCGAAGCACCCGAGCCCGCAGCAGCAGTCGAAGCAACGGTCGCTGTCGCTGCGGAGCCGGCTGTCGCCGAGGCGCCGGCTCCGGCCGCGCCGGAGGTTTCCTCGGGGGTAGCAGCGACCATCGCGGCGGCCGCCAAGGCCCAGCTCGGCGTAACACAGGACTGCACCCGTCTTGCCAGCAACGCCCTCGCCGCGGCAGGCATCAACTTCCACGGTTGGCCGGCCGGCTACCTCTCCCTTGGCCGCACGGTCAGCGCGGGCGAGGCTATCCCCGGAGACCTCATCTACTACGCCGACGGCGGTATGGGCGCAGCCCACATTGCTGTGTACATCGGCGGCGGCCAGGCCGTCCACGGTGGTTTCAACGGCAACCAGACCGTTATTGCGCCGGCCGAGCTCGGCTCCGGCGGCGTGTACATCCGCGTTGGCGGCTGATTCAGCCTCATGAGTGACAAAGCGCCTCCTGCCAGTGCGGCAGGGGGCGCTTTTGTCTGTGCTGATGGTCATGAGCCCGTGCGGCGATTGACGAATCAGCGCCGGAACGGCTTACTCTTGCACTGTCAATCCGAAGTACCCTCGCTGTAGCTTCAGGGGCGTCAGGGGTCTACGAACCCCTTGGGCTATGGACGGCAAAGAGGAATGTGCATGCGCACTCTCGTTCTGAATGCTGGATATGAACCGCTGGCGGTAGTGACCTTCCGCCGGGCGCTTGTCCTTGTGCTCACAGGCAAAGCCAGCGTGGTCGCAGAAGGCGAGGATCCAGTGGTGGGGCCAAACGAAGTCCTGTCCCGTCCGTCGGTCATCCTGCTCAACAGGTATGTGAAGATCCCCTATCATTCCGGCTCCGTGGCGACCCGGCGTGGAGTTCTTCGCCGTGACAACCACCTGTGCGCGTACTGCGGGAAGACCGCCTCAACCATCGACCATGTGATGCCGCGTTCCCGCGGGGGAGAAGACAGCTGGGAGAACCTTGTGGCCTGCTGTCTTCGCTGCAACAACGTCAAGGGAGACAAGACCCTCGCCGCGCTGGGATGGACGCTCAGGTTCGCACCGAAGCCACCGCGTGGATCCTCCTGGCAGATCCGCGAGCTGGAAAAGCCCTCACCGCAGTGGAGCGAGTTCCTGCCCGCAGACAACGCGGCGTGAGCGGCCGGCCTCCCGCCGGCAGGGTCGCCGGAGAATTGATGTTCGACGCCGTCGTGCTGAGCGGCGGACGCTCCTCCCGCCTGGGGGGTGTGGCCAAATCCTCTCTCCAGGTCGACGGGCGGTCCCTGCTGGCGCGCACCTGCGCGTCGCTGGGTGCGGCACGGCGGCTGGTGGTTGTCGGCGCTTCCACCCCGGACGTCCCTGCCGGGCACGAGGTGATCCGCGAGGACCCTCCGTTCGGTGGGCCGGCAGCGGCCGTGAGTGCCGCCGTCGCGCATCTGCGTGCCGACCCGGCGCCCTGGGTTCTCCTGCTTGCCTGCGACATGCCGGATATCAGCCGGGCACTGCCGGCCCTGGTTGCCGGGGCCGGTGCCGGCGGCCGGTCGGTTCTGGCCCACGACGGCGGCAGGGACCAGCCGCTCGCTGCGCTGTACCGCTGGGCGGACCTCGTGGCGGCCGTCGACCAGAAAGAGGTAAGGAATCTTTCTATGCGCGCCCTCCTTGCTAGGGTGACATGGAGTCCAGTTGAAGTTCCCGCAGGCTCAACCAATGACATTGACACGTGGTCCGACGCCCTGCAGTTCGGTGCGGAGGAGCCCGGCGCGGGCAAATAAGCGAGAGGTTCACCATGGAGGATCGGGATCGCCTGCTCAGGCAGTGGAGCGAGTTGCTCCTGGAAACGTTCGAACTTGAGGGGACGGAGATCGACGTCGACGCCATCCTCGCATTGGCCGGCCAGGCGGCGCACTCGGTGGTCCGTCCTGCGGCACCGCTCACCACCTTTATCGCCGGGTATGCGGCCGGAATGGCGGTGGGGATCGGCCAGGCCGACAGTTCCACCGCCATGCGGTCGGCGCTCGAGGCCGCAGGCTCGGCGTGCCCACCTGTTCCCGACAGCGAGGACCGCCGATGAGCGGCGCGGGACACCAGGTGAGTTGGCAGCAAGCACGCCGGTTGGCGTATGAGTCGGCCACCGCCAAGCCCGCACAGACCGTGAATCTCGCAGACGCCCTGGGACAGACGCTGGCTGAACCGGTTGTGGCCCTGCAGCCGATGCCGCATTATGCGTCCTCAGCCATGGATGGCTGGGCACTGAATGGTGAACCCCCGTGGACGCTGATCACACCGATCCAGGAGGACGAGAGCCCGTGGCACCGTGCGCACGAGCACAAGAAGTCCGGTTACGCGACGCTCGAGCCTGGCCAGGCTACCTTCATCCTCACCGGCGGTGTGGTTCCTCCGGGAGCCACCGGGGTCCTCCGCACCGAGCATGGTGCCGTACGGGACGGTGTCCTGACCCGCAACGAGCGGGCGCGTCCCGATGAACCGGCCGAGAATGAGCACATCCGGCCCGCAGGGGAGGAAGCAGCCGAAGGAACCCAGGCGATCGCCGCCGGCTCCGTGCTGAATCCCGCCCAGATCGCGCTGGCTGCCGTCTGCGGCTATGACACGCTTCCCGTCCTGCGTGCGCCGCGGGTCTCCCTCCTGCTGACCGGGGATGAGGTCATTGAATCCGGTCTGCCGGAGCCGGGTCAGGTACGTGACACCTTCGGCCCGCAGTTGCCTGGCCTCATCGGGATGCTGGGCGGCCATGTGGATACCGTCGCGCGGGCCCGGGATGATCTCGATGACGTGGTGGCCGCCATCAGCGCAGAAGCCATGGACGAAGTATCACTTGCGCGGGCGTCGGGGGATATGCTGATCAGCACCGGAGGCACTGGAGCGTCCGACGCCGATCACATCCGGCGTGCCCTGACGGTGCTGGAAGCGGAGCTGATCATCGACGGCATCGCGATGCGGCCGGGTCACCCGACGCTGCTTGCGCACCTGCCCGACGGGCGTTTCTTCGTGGGCCTGCCGGGTAACCCGCTGGCCGCGATGATGGCGCTGCTTACTGTCGGTGCGCCGCTCCTTGCAGGCCTGCGCGGAGCAGCTTTTCCCGAATTACGTTCGGTTCTGGCTGGTGTTGGGTTCAAACCGTTGCCGGGCCGCACCCGGTTGGTGCCGTACCGCTCTGAGGACGGGCGGGCCATGCCCACGGTCCACCACCGGTCGGGCATGCTGCGTGGACTGGCTGACGCCGACGGGGTACTGGTTGTGCCGGAGCAGGGCTGCGAAACGGATGAGAAAGTCGAAGCGCTGCCCCTGCCGTGGTTCAGCTGACTGAACCACGGCAGGTACGCGGGGCTCAGACCGTCGCCGGCATGTCCTTCTGAGCGTTCTCGTCGCTGGTGCCTCCGGCGGGACCGTCAGCGGCACGCTCCAGACGGACAATGACGCCCTTCGATACCGGGGTGTTGCTTCCCTTGACCGTGTCGTCCAGCGGCACCAGGACGTTGGCCTCGGGGTAGTACGCGGCGGCGCAGCCGCGGGCGGTGGGGTAGGCCACCGCGCGGAACTTGCGCAGCGCCCGGTCCTTGCCGTCCACATACTCGCCGTGAACGTCCAGCAGATCGCCATCCTTGAAGCCGAGCTCTGCCAGGTCCTCGGGGTTCACGAAGACCACGTGCCGGCCCTTCTTGATGCCGCGGTACCTGTCGTTGTAGCCGTAGATGGTGGTGTTGAACTGGTCATGGGAGCGCATGGTCTGGAGGATGAGGCGTCCCGGCGGGCAGTCCAGCGGGTCAAGCTCGTTGACGGTCATCACGGCCTTGCCGGTGGGAGTGTTGAACTTGCGCGCATCACGCGGTCCGTTCGCCAGCAGGAACCCGTCCTTCTCGCGGATCCGGCGGTTGTAGTTCTCACAGCCGGGCACCACGTGCGCGATGTGGTCGCGGATGCGGTCGTAGTCGTCCTCGAAACCCTGCCAGTCAGCGGCGATACGGTCCCCGAGGGTGGCGCGTGCAATCCGGCTGACAATCGCAACCTCGGACAGCAGGCCCGGTGCCACCGGTTCAACCCTGCCCTCGGAGGAGTGTACTGCGCTCACTGTGTCCTCGACCGAGACGAACTGCGGACCAGTTGCCTGGATATCGATCTCGGTACGGCCTAGCGTGGGCAGAATGAGTGACTCCGTGTCCGTTCCCACAACCGTGTGCGACCGGTTCAGCTTCGTGGAGATCTGAACGTTCATCTCCAGGTTCTGCATTGCCGATTCCGTGGCGGCGGTGTCTGACATCGCGGCCACGAAGTTGCCTCCCAGAGCGAGGAAGAACTTGATGTCGCCGTCGCGCATCCCGCGCACTGCCGCCACCGAATCGACACCATGCTCGCGCGGAGGCTCGAAGCGGAATTCCTTGCCGAGCGCGTCGAGGAAGGAGTCCGGCATCTGCTCCCAGATTCCCATGGTGCGGTCGCCCTGCACGTTGGAGTGCCCGCGGATCGGTGAAGCGCCCGCACCTGCCCGGCCCATGTTGCCGCGCAGGAGGAGCAGGTTGATGATCTCCTTGATGGTGCCCACGCCGTTTTTCTGCTGTGTGACGCCCATGGCCCAGGTGATGATGGTCTTTTTCGACTTGATGTACCGGTCGGCCAGCTCATCGATTTCCTCGGACCGGAGGCCGGTGGCCTCCAGTACTGTCTGCTCGTCCAGGGTGGCAAGGTGCGCACGCAGCTCATCCAGCCCCTCGCAGTACTTGGCGATGAACTCGTGGTCCAGCACGGTGCCCGGGTTCCTGTCCTCGGCTTCAAGGACGCGCTTGGAGATGGCCTGCAGGAGCGCCATGTCACCGCCGGCGCGAATCTGCAGGAACTGGTCGGCCAGGTCGGTGCCGCGGCCTACAACGCCCTTGGGCTTCTGCGGGTTCTTGAACCGCCGCAGGCCGGCCTCGGGGAGAGGGTTGACGGCGACGATCTGGCCCCCGTTTTCCTTCTGCTTCTCCATTGCGCTCAGCATGCGGGGATGGTTGGTTCCCGGGTTCTGGCCGATGACAATCATCAGGTCGCAGTTGAGGTAGTCGTTATAGGCGACGGTGGCCTTGCCGATGCCGATCGTCTGGCTCATGGCCACGCCGGAGGATTCGTGGCACATATTCGAGCAGTCCGGCATGTTGTTGGTGCCGAGCCCGCGGATGAAAAGCTGGTAGATGAAGGCCGCCTCGTTGGAGGCGCGGCCGCTGGTGTAGAACGCTGCCTCATCCGGGGACCCAAGGCTCTTCAATTTGTCGGAAACAAGCGTGATCGCCCTGTCCCAGCCGATCGGCCGGTAGTGGTCTTCGCCGGCTGCCTTGTAGACGGGCTCGGTGAGCCGGCCCTGCATGCCCAGCCAGAACTCGGAACGTCCCCGCAGTTCCGTGATGGAATGCTCCGCCCAGAAGTCCGAGGACACCGTCACCGGGGTTGCTTCCCACGTGACAGCCTTGGCGCCGTTTTCACAGTATTCAAAGGTGCTGCGGTGGTCCGACGGGTCCGGCCACGCGCAGCTCATGCAGTCGAAGCCCTGCTTCTGGTTCATCCGGAGCAGGGTTCGTACACTGCGTTCGACGCCCATGTGCTTGAACGCCGGTTGCATCGAGTGATACACACCGGGCAATCCTGCCGCCCAGTCCTTGGGCTTGCTGACGTCGAGATCGTTCTCGTCTGCTTCCTCGACGGGAGGGTTGGAGCGTGTCATGGGCGCATCCTTTCTGGGCCGCTTCTCAGCGCTGAGTGGTCCTACCTGACCCATTGTCGCTCAGGATCTGCCCCTATGGGGACAACGAGCTCCGGTAGCTGGTCTACCGGAGCGTCAACTAGGCTCAGTCCAGACCTACACGAAGGACAACCTCGATGACGCGAGTAATGGATCGGCGCCGAATCACACGTTACCGGCTGGACGGCGCTGCGT
>NZ_KI914592.1:183129-184867 GCF_000520475.1 Arthrobacter sp. 35/47 | reverse complement strand
TGCCAGCCACAGGGAAGACCGACTGGCCGGTGAGGAACCTCTGGAGATCCGGTTGGGCGGCCGGGCTTTCAGCGTCACCATGCGCACTCCAGGCGATGACTTCGACCTCGTGGCCGGTTTCCTCGTCTCCGAAGGTGTGGTGGCGGAACCGGGAGAAATACTGGCGCTGCGCTACTGCGCGGGGGTTGACGAGGAAGGCCGGCAGACCTTCAACGTGGTCGAGGCACAGCTCCGGCCGGACGTTGCCCTGCCGGACACCTCCATGGAACGCCACGTCTACACCTCCAGTTCCTGCGGTATCTGCGGAACGGCCTCGATTGATGCGGTCCGCAAATCGGCGCGCTTCGAGGTGCACGACGACGACGGCACAGTGAAGCTTTCCGTCCTCGCCTCCCTGCCGGACCGGCTGCGGACCAGCCAGAAGCTTTTTGACCGCACCGGGGGCGTCCACGCCGCCGGTCTCTTCAGCCGCGAGGGGGAACTCCTCTGCCTCCGTGAGGATGTCGGACGGCACAATGCGGTGGACAAGGTGGTCGGGTGGGCGCTGCGGAGCGGAATGCTGCCGCTGCGCGGAATGATCCTGCAGGTCTCCGGCCGTGCCTCGTTTGAACTCGTTCAGAAGGCGCACCTCGCCGGGATTCCCACGCTCGCGGCGGTGAGCGCGCCGTCGTCGCTGGCTGCCGAGCTGGCGGAGGAATCGGGCCTCACGCTGGTCGGATTCAGCCGTGGGCGCACCCTGAACTGCTATACGCATCCCCGGCGCATCGAGGCGGACTCGACTCCGGAATAGGGGCACCCGGGCCGGGGTTGCACACCAGTATGGAACTCGGCATCTTCAGCTTCGGCGACATCCACCCCAACCCGGTGACCGGTGGCCACAGGGAAGACCGACTGGCCGGTGAGGAACCTCTGGAGATCCGGTTGGGCGGCCGGGCTTTCAGCGTCACCATGCGCACTCCAGGCGATGACTTCGACCTCGTGGCCGGTTTCCTCGTCTCCGAAGGTGTGGTGGCGGAACCGGGAGAAATACTGGCGCTGCGCTACTGCGCGGGGGTTGACGAGGAAGGCCGGCAGACCTTCAACGTGGTCGAGGCACAGCTCCGGCCGGACGTTGCCCTGCCGGACACCTCCATGGAACGCCACGTCTACACCTCCAGTTCCTGCGGTATCTGCGGAACGGCCTCGATTGATGCGGTCCGCAAATCGGCGCGCTTCGAGGTGCACGACGACGACGGCACAGTGAAGCTTTCCGTCCTCGCCTCCCTGCCGGACCGGCTGCGGACCAGCCAGAAGCTTTTTGACCGCACCGGGGGCGTCCACGCCGCCGGTCTCTTCAGCCGCGAGGGGGAACTCCTCTGCCTCCGTGAGGATGTCGGACGGCACAATGCGGTGGACAAGGTGGTCGGGTGGGCGCTGCGGAGCGGAATGCTGCCGCTGCGCGGAATGATCCTGCAGGTCTCCGGCCGTGCCTCGTTTGAACTCGTTCAGAAGGCGCACCTCGCCGGGATTCCCACGCTCGCGGCGGTGAGCGCGCCGTCGTCGCTGGCTGCCGAGCTGGCGGAGGAATCGGGCCTCACGCTGGTCGGATTCAGCCGTGGGCGCACCCTGAACTGCTATACGCATCCCCGGCGCATCGAGGCGGACTCGACTCCGGAATAGGGGCACCCGGGCCGGGGTTGCACACCAGTATGGAACTCGGCATCTTCAGCTTCGGCGACATCCACCCCAACCCGGTGAC
>NZ_KI914592.1:181377-183029 GCF_000520475.1 Arthrobacter sp. 35/47 | reverse complement strand
GGAGCGGGCACGGCTGGCCGACGAGGTGGGCCTGCACTATTTCGGCATCGGAGAACACCACCGCCCGGATTACGCTGTGTCCTCGATCGTGCCCGTGCTGGCCGCCGCGGCAGCGCAAACCAGCTCCATCCGGGTGGGATCGGCAGTAACAGTACTCAGCACCGAGGACCCCGTGCGGGTCTTCCAGCAGTTCGCCACACTCGATCTCCTGTCCGGCGGGCGGGCGGAACTGACGGCCGGCCGGGGATCCTTCATCGAGTCCTATCCGCTGTTCGGGGCCGCCCTTGAGGACTATGACGCCCTCTACAACGAGAAGATCGAACTCCTGCTGCGCCTCAACGCCGAGGAACGCGTGACCTGGTCAGGCCGGTTCCGCCCACCGCTGCAGGACGCGCTGATTCTGCCGCGCCCGCTGCAGGACAAGCTGGACGTGTGGGTCGCCACCGGCGGAACGCCCGCCTCCTCCGTACGGGCCGCACGGCTGGGCACCCCGGTCATCTACGCCCTGCTGGGCGGCGCCGTGGACAACTTCGCCCAGCACGCTGCGCTGTACCGGGAACAGTTCAATGACGCAGCGGATACCGCTCCCCGGATCGGGGTGAGCGGCGTGGGGCTGGTCCTGCGGGATGGCGCGAAGGAAACGTTCCGTCCGTACTGGCTCGACACCATGACGCGCATCTCCGCCGAACGGGGTTTCCCGCAGCCGAGCGGGGTCACCTACAACATGCAGGCAGCGCGGACGGGAGCCCTCTACGTCGGAACGCCCGAGGAGGTGGCGGAGAAAATTGTTCTCACACACTCTGCAATGGGCCACGACCGGCATATCCTCCAGCTCGACTTCTCCTCCGTGCCGCAGGCCCAGGTTCTGGAATCCATCGAGCTGCTGGGCACAGAGGTCCTCCCTCGTGTCAATGACGCCCTTGGCGGACAGGACCGCGCGGATTCACGGGCACGGACTTCGCGCGTCAGTCCCGGGTCCTAAGCTTGAAGTCCACTAACGGGAGGCATCCATGAGCATGGAAGGCGCGGCCTGGAGTTCCCTGTACCGGATCTCCTCCGCCAAGAACGGCAGCAACAAATTCTCAAAGGAGACGCTGAAGCGGATCCTGTCCTTCGCCGTGCCCTACCGGGTCAAGCTGATCCTGTTCATCGCGCTGTCCGTGGTGTCCGCGTTCCTTGCCGTCGCAACTCCTGTCCTGGCCGGCCAGGTGGTCAACGAGATCATCGCGGAGGCGCCGGTTGGGACCATCATCTGGCTCGCCGTCGTCATTGCGATCGTGGCGGTGGCGGATACCGGGGTGGGCCTGCTGACGCGCTGGTACTCCGCGAGGATCGGGGAAGGCGTCATCCTGGATCTGCGGACGGCTGTCTTTGACCACGTCCAGAAGATGCCCATCGCCTTCTTCACCCGAACGCGCACCGGAGCACTGGTGAGCAGGCTGAACAATGACGTCATCGGGGCGCAGCAGGCCTTCAGCGGCACCCTCTCGGGGGTGGTGAGCAACCTGGTGGCGCTGATCCTGACGCTGATCGTCATGCTCAGCACCTCGGTGCTGGTCACCGTGCTCGCGATCATCATGCTGCCCATCTTCCTGTTGCCCGCCCGACGGATGGGAAGCAGGCTCGCATCCCTGCGGCGGGAAGCCGCGGTA
>NZ_KI914592.1:178653-181277 GCF_000520475.1 Arthrobacter sp. 35/47 | reverse complement strand
GTTCTCCGCACCGGGCGCCACACTGGTGAAACTCTTCGGACGCCCCGATGAGGAGTCCGAGGAGTTCCGGGCCAGGGCAGCACGGGTCCGCGACATCGGCGTCCGGATGGCCATGCTCCAGTGGGTGTTCTTCTCGGCCCTCATGCTGGTCTCGGCGCTCGCACTGGCTCTGGTCTATGGACTGGGCGGTTCCCTGGCGCTCGGCGGCGCACTGGACACCGGCGAGGTGGTGACGCTCGCGCTGCTGCTGACCCGTTTGTATGCGCCGCTGACTTCCCTGGCGAACGCTCGGGTGGAGATCATGAGCGCACTGGTGAGTTTCGAGCGGGTTTTCGAGGTCCTGGACCTAGACCCGCTGATCAAGGAGAAGCCGGGAGCGGGCACCATCCCGGAGGGCCCGGTGGGGGTGGAGTTCGACGACGTCCGCTTCGCCTACCCGTCGGCGGACAAGGTTTCGCTCGCCTCCCTGGAAGAGGTGTCGACCCTGGACACCCGCGGGGGTGAGGAAGTGCTGCACGGCGTCAGCTTCCGCATCGAACCGGGCCAGACCGTTGCGCTCGTGGGAACCTCCGGAGCGGGCAAGTCCACCATCGCGCAACTGCTCGCACGGCTGTACGACGTCGACTCCGGTGCGGTCCGGATCGGAGGAATGGACGTCCGGGATGTGACGTTCGAGTCGCTGCGGCAGACGCTCGGCATGGTGACCCAGGACGGCCACCTGTTCCACGAGACGATTGCCTCCAACCTCCGGCTGGCACGTCCGGATGCCACGGACGGCGAACTCTGGGACGCAGTTCGCCGGGCCCGGCTGGAAACGCTGATCCGGTCGCTGCCGGACCAGCTGGACACCATGGTGGGTGAACGTGGGTACCGGCTGTCGGGCGGTGAACGGCAGCGGATGACCATCGCGCGGCTCCTGCTCGCCCAGCCGCGCGTCGTGATCCTGGACGAAGCCACCGCCGCACTGGATTCGACGTCGGAAGCTGCAGTCCAGGCCGCGCTGACCGAGGC
This sequence comes from Arthrobacter sp. 35/47, assembly GCF_000520475.1. Classification (NCBI taxonomy): domain Bacteria; kingdom Bacillati; phylum Actinomycetota; class Actinomycetes; order Micrococcales; family Micrococcaceae; genus Arthrobacter; species Arthrobacter sp. 35/47. The sequence continues at coordinate 180,266 of NZ_KI914592.1, read as the reverse complement.
GCTGGAAGGACGGACCGCACTGGTGATTGCCCACCGGCTGTCCACCATCCGCAGTGCGGACCAGATCCTGGTGATCGAGGACGGGCGCATCGCGGAACGCGGCACGCACGAGGAGTTGCTTGCTGAAGGCGGCCGGTATGCCGAGCTTCACCGCACCCAGTTTGCCGTGCAGAAGACCGTGGCACCCGATGAGCCCGCAGAGGCCCTCACCGCCTCCGGCTCCGGAAGCTGACGCACCGGCCGCCGCCCGCCGGGACCCTACGGTGCAACGCCGGAGGGTGCGGTACGGCCGCCGAGATCCGGTTCGTTGGGTTGTTCGGGGACGCGTAGGCGTGGAAGCGTCAGATTGACGAGCGGCCCCACGAAAAGGGCGAACGCCACGGTGCCCACGCCGACGGTGCCGCCAAGGACCCAGCCGATGGCGAGTACCGACACCTCGATGCCGGTACGCACCGCCCAGATGGGCCAGCCCCAGCGCCTGTTCATTCCGGTCATGAGGCCGTCACGCGGCCCCGGACCCATGCGGGCACCGATGTATAGCCCGGTGGCGACGGCGAGCAGGAGCAGCCCCCCGGTGAAGAGGAGGATCTGGACCCACAGCACAGTCTGCTGCGGAATCACGGCAAGTCCCACCTCCGCGCTCGGGCCGACAAGCAGGACGTTGAGCACTGTCCCCACGCCGGGCTTCTGCCGCAGCGGGATCCACAGGATCAGGACCACGAGCCCGATGAGGTTGGTGACCAGGCCGAACGGGATGCCGCTCTGCAGGGACACGCCCTGCCCCAGTACGTCCCACGGGGATACTCCGATGCCCGCCCGGATCATCATGCCGATCGAAAACCCATACAGGAAGAGACCGACGAGAAGCTGCACGGTGCGGCGCACCAGGAGGCGGGACATGTTCCCAGTATCGGCCACGCGTCCGGCTGAGCGGCAATCGGGCGTTCAGAAGCTGTGCTAGCCGAGCCCGTAGTGCCGCCGGATATCGGCGAGTGTTCGCAGCACCGTTCCCAGATCGCCGGGAGTGAGGTAGGCGGACCTGTCCCGGGAGTACACCAGATAATTCAGGGACGTCTCCTCGTTCGGGTCGGTGCTCTCGATGAACGCACGGAGGGACTGGTCCAGGATCCGCTGCAGTTCCTCGGGATCATTGGTGTCCGCCACTATTTCGATGTCCGTTGAATCCCCGGTGCCCCCGTGCCGGGCGTACTCCACCTCAACCTCAGCAACCCCGCTGACGGAGGAGATTGCCTCCTGATACCGGTCAGCGGGGGAGGGCGCCGAGCACGAGGTGAGCGCCGAACAGAGCAGTACGGCGGAAAGCGCGAGTGCCCGTCTCATGGGTGCCTCCTCCCGACAGGGACCACGAAGGACTCTACCTGCGCGGGGTCATCAGAGAGGAACTGCAAAGTGGCCGGACGGCCCGCATACTGCGCGGCCGCGCCGGTGGGCTCTGCGCCGGCATCGGAAATGGACACTGCATAGTGGTTGTAGTCATGGTTGGCCACGACGTCATTCCAGGTACCTCTGCCCGGGTTCGGCAGCGTCACCTGCACCCCGTGGCCCTGCGGCGATTCTCCGTCCACCGTGACACCGCCGAGATCGAGGCGGGG
>NZ_KI914592.1:168442-178553 GCF_000520475.1 Arthrobacter sp. 35/47 | reverse complement strand
GGGGAACGACGTCGTCCTCATGCTGGAAGGCGATGACCTCCACGGAGGGCGGGATCCCGGCGGCATCAATGGGAGAGCCGAACGTCATGACGTTGGTGACGTTGTACTGCTCCATGAAAGCGGGGTCGGTGGTGAGGGCGGCGGCGGTCATCCCGCCCTGGGAGTGGCCGGAGAGCATCACCGGTGCACCCGGCTCGATGCCCGCCTGCTCCATGGCCAGCGCCACCGCGGCGGTAGCCGTTGAAAGCTGCCCGGACGCCGTGATCAGGTTCCCCGTGAGGTCCGTTGCGGTTCCGGAGGTGAGTGGGCTCCAGGACTGCGTTCCAGGGATGGTGACGATATAGGCGGGGCCGTCCCCGTCCAGCACCCTGGTGATGCGCACGGCGCCGTCCGGCGCCGAGGAGGTGCCGCCGTCGTTGTAGCCCTGTGCGGTATTGAGCGCGATAGCGCCGAGGTCCGAGGGCAGCACGCCCGGCCGGTGGCCGTTGACAGCCGGACCCATGCCGTCGCGGGAGATCCCGACGGCGATCGGCTCTCCTGCCCACGGTGTCCCGTCGTCGAGCAATAGCGGCGCAAACTGTCCCAGGGAGCTCACGGTTGCGCTCAGGTCCACGGCACCGGTCCAGACGAGCGACGAAGACACCGCGAGTTCCATCAGCGAGGGAGGGTTCCCGCCGGCCCACGCGTCCAGCAGGGTGAGCAGGTGGGCGGAATCGGACGCGGCCTCGTTGCATGACCGGGTGATGTTGCCGTACCCGAGCTCCGTACGGTCAGCGAACCATTCTGCACCGGCACCGGCCGAACCGGTGACCCAGTCCGCGCCGCCGGCCACCCAGCCCAGCCCGTCCGTAACCCAACCGTTGTCCTTACCGCTGTCCGCCTGTCCGCTGTCCGCCGCGGGGTGCGCCGAACCTGTGCCGGCTACGGGTTCTGCCCCGGAGGCTGAGGGAGGACCAGCAGCGGAGCCGGCGTCGCTGGTGCACTCCTGGGCATCGGCATTGCCGGCTGCAACGAGCGCTGCCTGCCTCAGCTCCTGGGCGATGTTCAACAGCACCGGGCGATGCCGGCTTACCCAATCGGTGCGAAAGGAATCGGCGTCGCTGCCACGCCAGGGAACCACGGACATTATCCCGGCGACCTGCAGCTCCAGCAGCTCGAGCTCCCCGGCCGTGGACTCGAGGCTCCGGGCCAGCCGGCGGACCTGTCCCGGATCCATCCCCAGGAGAGAATTCATGCGCTTGCTGCTGCTCCGGCAATGAACTGGTAGGCGCCGGCGAGGGCGAACGTGATTTCGCGAGCCACGTGGCCGGCGCGCTGCGGCGTCAGGAGCAGCGCCCCGCCCGCGGTGCGGACCGAGTAGAGCCTTCCCCCGCACACCGACCAGTGGCCGGCCCACACCTGCCGGCCTTCGCCTGCTCGGGTGGTCATCGCGGCGCTCAGGATCGCCTCCTCCGGTCCCAGCCCGGCCGCCTCCGACGGAGTCAGCGGCAACTGGAGGATGCTGTCACCGTGCACGGGGCCAGCCTGAGCGGCGTCGGCGCGCAGTTCGTCGAGCGGCGGCAGGACGCGGCTGATCGCACCCCAGGCGGATCCGGCGCTGAACAGGGCCACCTCGAGGGAAGGCTCATGGCCAGTGGTGCGGAGACCGCCGTCGGAATCGGGTTCCAGGGCGCTTCGGCGGTGGACGCAGACGCCGCGGTCTGCGGTGATTGAGAGATCGCTGTTCGCTCCAACGCCGTTGTACGCGGCGGAGAGCCGGAGGAGCGTCACCGGCGCGAGGACTTCCTGCAGCGGTTCGCGCCACCGGGACACCAGCCCGGAACCGTCGGCAACGCCTTCCCGACCCAGTTCAGCCCAGCCGTCCTGGACCGCTGCCGGGTCGAGTTCACTGGGAACGTGCGCCGCCCTCCCGCCCGCCGAATGGTCGCCGTCATCCGGCAACCCGGATGCGGCCGCGCTGAGCGCCAGCGCCCACGCGGCAGGCGAGAGGCGGATGACATGATGCGGCGGCGGCACGGCTGACGGGATCCCCATGCCGCAAAGCTAGTGCAGCGGGCGGAACGGTGCCATGGGCAGGGCTACCCATGGGGATGGTGGTGCCCCTGGCCGGAATCGAACCGACGACCTTCCCTTTAGGAGAGGGACGCTCTATCCTACTGAGCTACAGAGGCGGGTCCTGTACAACGCCAAAAGGCGCCGCAGGCGGTACTAGCTTACAGTCTTGGGGCGGGTGGACCGCACAGCGCGGGGCAGCAGCACCGCCGCCAGACCCGCAGCGCAGCTCACTGCAAACAGCATCCACCGGGTCACCGTGAGTGCGGATGCGAGGGCAACCGATCCGCCGTCAGGCCCTGCCAGGGCTGCATCAATGGCGACGTTCTCCCACAGATCGACGACGACGAACAGCAGCACCGGACTCCACAGCAGCCAGCGAAGCCCACGGCGGCTGACGTTGAGCTGGACGAGCAGCAGCCAGGCCAGCCCGAAGAGGAGCGGGAACAGGGTCCCCGCCGTCTTGTGCACGTAGCTGAGCTGACCGAGTGCGTCAGCGTTCATCGCCGAACGCAGCCGGTCGATGACGGCCGCGTCATAGCCGCCGATGAGCATGTCAGGCATCGGGAGCCCGCCGGACAGCTGGGTCATCTGCGACAGCGTGAGCAGATGGAAGTACCAGAAGAGGAACAGCGCCGCCGCAACTGCCGGAATGAGGATGAGATTTCCGTTGTGGCGGGGCGGCGCAGGGCGGTCACCGGAAGATAACGGCAGCCCGGCTGCTCCCGGTCCGTGCTTGCGTGCGATCTGCGCTCTGGTTTTGCCCATACCCCTAATGCTAGACCGATACCATGCGGCAACCGTTCCGAAAAATCTAGTGCGATTTTGATCTCGTTTTGATATCGATAGCGCATTCAGGGGGTCTGTGATTGCAATCACAACCCGAACCGGGTTTCTTTAAGCAATGGCTATAAACCAAGCACTTCCCATGTCTTCCGTTGCAGATCAGGTGGGGTGGCTCGCGGCCATCGAAGACGCCATTGACGCCGTCTTCGAACCTATTGCCACCTGGTTCGCCGCAGTTGTCTTCTTCCCGATCACCCTCGGCGAAGTCAGCTTTCCCGCGGTTGTCGCGTGGCTCATCGCAGCCGCCGTCATCTTCACCTTCTACTTTGGCTTCATCCAGTTCCGGGGGCTCAAGGTCTCCTACGAGGTCATCCGCGGGCGCTATTCCGCAAAGGATGACCCCGGAGAGGTTCCACACTTCCAGGCCCTGACGTCGGCGCTGTCCGGCACTGTCGGGCTTGGAAACATTGCCGGTGTCGGCGCAGCAATGGCGCTCGGCGGCCCCGGTGCAACCTTCTGGATGATCCTCGCCGGCCTTCTCGGCATGTGCACCAAGTTCGCCGAGTGCACGCTGGGCGTGAAGTACCGCGAGGTACACGAGGACGGCACCGTTTCGGGTGGACCGTTCAGGTACCTGCCGGTGGCCTTCGCCAAGTTCGGCAAGTGGCCGGCAAAGATCCTGACCGGAATCTTCGCGGTTGCAATCCTCATCTTCGGCGTTGCCGGCGGCAACATGTTCCAGGCAAACCAGACCTTCGCACAGGCTCAGGAAGTCACCGGCGGTGCTGACGGGTTCCTCGGAAGCCCGGGAGCGGCGCTGATCTTCGGCATCATCCTGGCCGCCCTGGTCGGCGCCGTGATCCTCGGCGGAATGAAGGCCATCGGGGCCACCACCAGCAAGCTCGTCCCCGCGATGGGCATCATTTACGTCACTGCCTGCCTGTTCGTGATCATTGTGAACATCGGTCAGGTTCCGGCAGCATTCGGCCAGATCGTCGAGGGCGCATTTGCTCCTGCCGGAATGGCGGGCGGCGTTGTGGGTGTCATGATCGTCGGCTTCCAGCGCGCAGCCTTCTCGAATGAGGCGGGTCTCGGTTCCGCCGCGATCGCACACTCCGCAGTCAAGACCCGCCGCCCGGTCAGCGAGGGCTTCGTCGCGATGTTCGAGCCCCTCGTCGACACCGTGATCATTTGCACCATGACGGCGCTCACCATTGTCATCGCCGGTGCTCCCAGCCTGCAGGCGGGAATCGATCAGGTCCAGGCCGGCGAGGGCCCGCCCGACGGCGTCATCCTCACCTCGGATGCGTTCGCGACGGTCATCGACTGGTTCCCGATCGTCCTCGCCGTTGCCGTGGCGCTGTTTGCGTTCTCCACGCTGATCACCTGGTCCTACTACGGACTCAAGGCCTGGGAGTACCTCTTCGGCCGCGGCAAGATGTCGGAGATCCTCTACAAGGTCATCTTCCTGTTCTTCACTGTGACCGGAACGGTCCTGACCTTCGGGCAGGTGCTCAGCTTCGCCGACTCCGCGCTGTTCGTCTGTGCTTTCGTCAACCTGCTCGGTGTCTACATGCTGCTGCCGGTCATCAAGAAGGAGATGCGGGAATACCTCGCCGACCGCAAGAGCGGAAAGCTCCTCGATCTCGGCACGGAACCCGAGGACCGCGAAACGGCCGCCCGGTAACTGAACCCACCCATCCGCACGGTGCCCGCGGGGTCTTCGGACCCGGCGGGCACTGCCATGTTCCGGCCTGGTCCACAGAGGTAAGGCCCGCAGAACGACGGCGGACAGGTTCTGTCCGTGCCAGCGCCTAGACTTAAAGGCACCATGGACTTGCTTTTCGACCCGCACCTCAGCACACCCGCCGCAGGCAGGCGCGCCGCGCCGTCGCCGTCCTCCCCGGATGCCGCCGAGCACCCCCGGCGCGGCGGTCACGTCGACGAGGCGCGCGCCCGGGAACTGCTGGCCGGGCTGAATCCCCAGCAGGAGGAGGCGGTTCGGCACAGCGGCTCGCCGCTGCTGATTGTCGCCGGAGCAGGCTCGGGCAAAACCCGTGTGCTCAGCCACCGCATCGCCTACCTCATGGCGACCGGGCGCTCGCATGCCGGGCAGATCCTCGCCATCACGTTCACCAACAAGGCCGCCGCGGAAATGCGTGAGCGTATCGAGGGGCTGGTCGGCGATGTCGCCAAGCGCATGTGGATTTCCACCTTCCACTCCTCGTGCGTCAGGATCCTCCGCCGTGAAGCAGCGTCTATCGGGCTGAACTCGAACTTCTCCATCTATGACTCGGCGGACACTCTCCGCCTCATCACCCTCGTGGCCAAGGGCCTGGATCTTGATCCCAAGCGGTTTGCTCCCAAGGCCATCCAGCACAAGATCTCCGCCCTGAAGAACGAGCTGATTGACGAGGAGGAGTACGCCTCCTCCGCGAACTACTCGGACCCCTTCGAGCAGGCGGTCGCAGAGGTCTACAAGGGATATGCGCAGCGGCTCCGCCAGGCCAACGCCATGGACTTCGATGACCTCATTGCCCAGACCGTCTTCATGTTCCGCGCCTTCCCGGGGGTTGCCGATTACTACCGGCGCCGGTTCCGCCACGTCCTGGTGGACGAGTACCAGGACACCAACCACGCGCAGTACGCCCTGGTCCGGGAGATCGTCGGCGTAGCCGGGGAAAACGTGGAGGAACCCGCTGAGCTGACGGTCGTCGGTGACTCGGACCAGTCCATCTACGCATTCCGGGGCGCGGACGTCCGGAACATCGTGGAATTCGAGAAGGACTACCCGAACGCCCGCACCATTTTGCTCGAACAGAACTACCGGTCCACCCAGACCATCCTTAATGCCGCCAACGCGGTGATTTCCCGCAACCCCAACCGGCCGGCGAAACGGCTGTGGACGGCCGAGGGCAACGGCGAGAAGATTGTTGGCTACGTCGGTGAGAATGAGCATGAGGAAGCCCGGTTCATCGCTGACGAGATCGACCGGCTGCAGGATGAGGAAAACCTGCGTCCGGGGGATGTAGCCGTCTTCTACCGGACCAACGCGCAGTCACGCTCCATTGAGGAAATCCTGATGCGCGTCGGCCTTCCCTACAAGGTGGTCGGCGGCACCCGCTTCTATGAGCGCAAGGAGATCAAGGACGCGCTGGCCTACCTGCGTGTCCTGGTGAACCAGGACGACGTCGTCAACCTCCGCCGCATCCTCAACGAACCGAAGCGCGGCATCGGAGACCGCGCCGAGTATGCCATTGCCGCGCTCGCCGAAAGGGACCGCGTGAGCTTCATGGAGGCGCTCCGACGGGCGGATGAAGCTCCCGGCATGGCAACGCGCTCAGTCAACGCGGTGGCTTCCTTTGTGAAACTCATCGATGATCTGGCCGAGGTGGCTGCCGGATCAGGGGCCTCCGCGGCACTCGAAGCGGTCCTCGAGCAGACCGGCTACCTGGCGCAGCTCCGCACCAGCACCGATCCACAGGACGAGTCACGCGTGGAGAACCTCGCCGAGCTCGTTGCGGTGGTCCGCGAGTATGAGATCGAGAACCCGGAAGGCACGCTGGGCGATTTCCTCGAGCAGGTGTCCCTCGTGGCGGACGCGGACCAGATTCCCGACGCGCCGGAGGGCTCCGGGGAAGACGTCGAGAAGGCGGTGGAGGAAGCGCGGAGGCAGGGCGTTGTCACCCTGATGACCCTGCACACCGCCAAGGGCCTCGAATTCCCGGTGGTGTTCCTGACCGGCATGGAGCAGGGGATCTTCCCGCACCAGCGGTCGGCAACGGACCCCAAGGAGCTCGCCGAGGAGCGCCGGCTCGCTTACGTCGGCCTCACCCGCGCGCGCAAGCGGCTGTACATCACACGCTCCGAGGTCCGTAGCCTCTGGGGGCAGAGCCAGTACAACCCGGCCAGCCAGTTTGTCGGAGAGGTCCCTGAGGAACTGATCCACTGGAAGCGCGAGGGCGCGTCCAAGCCGGCGTGGACCGGCGGCCAGAGCATCAGCGGCCCCCGTTTCAGCGGCTCCTACTGGGGAGCCGGGGCGGGCGCGGGCAGCGAAGCCGGGCGGGGATTGCCCGGGAAAACCGCTGGAAGGGTGCAGCCCCAGAAGGAGGTTGTCGCCGTATCGGCCGGGGACAAGGTCAACCACACAACGTTCGGCAACGGGACCGTCCTTGCGGTGGAAGGCGGCGGCGACAAGATGGTCGCCAAGGTCCGGTTCGACATCGGGGAGAAGCGGCTGCTGCTCCGCTACGCACCCCTCACCAAAGTCGGGTAGCAGCGGGTGCAGCCAGCCACCGGGGAAGCACACCGGCGCGTCCGGATCCGTGCCGCCGTCGTCGGCTGGGTTTTGTTCGCCGCGGCAGCGCTCACCGGCTGCGTGGAGGTGCCGGTGAATCCGGTGCCGAGTGCCGGGCCGGAGCTGAGCCCGCAGGCGGAACTCGCTGCGATGCCGGAGGTGCCCGTGGATGAGCTTCAGACAGGCGGCGGGGAGACTGTCGCATTCCTCACTCAAAACCGTAACGCCTACTGCGCCATCACCACGGAGCAGGGCGGGATCATCAACTCGCCGGTGGACCCACGGCTCTCGGGCGGGCAACGGGATGACGCTGTGCTTGAGGTGCCCGCCGTCTACTGCGAACTCGCGCGCTACCCGGACCCGGCGGAGATCACCGACGATTGTCACGGCACCGGGCTCGGTTTCAAGGGCGGCACCGTCCTGCTCACCGCCGACGGTGCGTCCTACGGCGGATGCCGGGTAGGGATGACGCTCATGGAGTCGGAACTCGGCCCGCGCGCCGGCAGCGCGGAGGGTCCGCTCGCGCGGCTGCCGGTGCTGGAAGACGGACTGGCCGTCGAACTCAACGGCTTCCGGTGCGGAAGCGGTGAACACGGCATCGTGTGTGTCGAGGCCGGAACGGGAGCCGGGTTTGCGGCGTCAGCGGATGCCTTCGAAGTGCTTGCAGCTCAATAGCGCTGAACGGTAACCGACGAGGTTACTTTTCTACAACTCATAGAACTGTGTGCTTACTCACGAAACCGGTAGTCTGGGAAAGGCGTTCCGAGCCAAGGGGCTAGAGTTCCCTGTGTAAACCTACTTCGACGCAGAAGGACACTAGATAAGTGGACCTGTTTGAATATCAGGCGCGCGATCTATTTGAGGCTCACGGCGTTCCCGTGCTGGCCGGTATCGTGGCGCAGACCCCCGAAGAAGCAAAAGCAGCGGCCGAGAAAATCGGCGGCGTTGTTGTCGTTAAGGCGCAGGTCAAGGTTGGCGGTCGCGGCAAGGCCGGCGGCGTCAAGGTAGCCAAGACCCCGGATGAGGCTTTTGAGCACGCATCCGCGATTCTCGGCATGGACATCAAGGGCCACACGGTCCACAAGGTGATGATCGCCCAGGGTGCCGACATCGCCGAGGAGTACTACTTCTCGGTGCTGCTGGACCGGGCAAACCGCAACTACCTCGCCATGTGTTCGGTTGAGGGCGGCATGGAAATCGAGCAGCTCGCCGTTGAACGGCCCGAGGCCCTTGCACGTATCGCCGTGGACCCCGCGGTCGGGATTGACCGCGCCAAGGCTGAGGAGATCGTCGACGCCGCAGGCTTCGCTCCCGAGCTCCGCGAAGACGTGGCCAACGCCATCCTGAAGCTGTGGGATGTCTTCACCAAGGAAGACGCAACGCTGGTTGAGGTCAACCCGCTGGTCAAGACCGGTGCCGGTGAAATCCTCGCCCTTGACGGCAAGGTCACTCTGGATGAGAACGCAGACTTCCGCCAGAAGGGCCACGCCGCACTCGAGGACAAGGACTCCACTGATCCGCTGGAGGCCAAGGCCAAGGAGAATGACCTCAACTACGTCAAACTCGACGGCGAAGTAGGGATCATCGGCAACGGTGCCGGTCTGGTCATGTCCACCCTGGACGTTGTTGCCTACGCCGGTGAGGCCCACGGCAATGTGAAGCCCGCCAACTTCCTTGACATCGGCGGCGGCGCGTCCGCGGAGATCATGGCAGCAGGCCTCGACGTCATCCTCAATGACGCCCAGGTCAAGAGCGTGTTTGTGAACGTCTTCGGTGGAATCACCGCCTGCGACGCCGTGGCCAACGGCATCGTCAAGGCACTCGAGATCCTCGGTGACAAGGAGAACAAGCCCCTCGTGGTGCGTCTCGACGGCAACAACGTTGAAGAGGGCCGCCGCATCCTCGCCGAGGCCAACCACCCGATGGTCACCCTCGCCGACACCATGGACGAAGGCGCCGACAAGGCCGCCGAGCTGGCTTACGCCGCTCGCTGACCGGTCGCGACTCCAAGGACTAAGGAACAACATGTCTATCTTTCTGAACAAAGACTCCAAGGTGATCGTCCAGGGCATCACCGGCGGCGAGGGCACCAAGCACACAGCGCTCATGCTGAAGGCTGGAACACAGGTTGTGGGCGGTGTGAACGCTCGCAAGGCCGGAACCACCGTCACCCACGGTGAGACCACCCTGCCCGTATTCGGCACCGTCAAGGAAGCCATCGCCGAGACCGGCGCCGACGTTTCCATCGTGTTCGTCCCGCCGGCGTTCACCAAGGACGCCGTCGTTGAGGCGATCGACGCCGGAATCGGCCTGGTTGTCATCATCACCGAGGGCGTGCCCGTCCAGGACTCGGCTGAGTTCTGGGCGCTGGCCCAGTCCCGCAAGGATGAGAACGGCAAGCAGATCACCCGGATCATTGGCCCGAACTGCCCCGGCATCATCACCCCCGGAGAATCCCTGGTCGGCATCACGCCGGCGAACATCACCGGCAAGGGCGGTGTAGGCCTGGTCTCCAAGTCCGGCACGCTGACCTACCAGATGATGTTCGAGCTCCGTGACCTCGGCTTCTCCACCGCGATCGGCATCGGCGGTGACCCTGTCATCGGAACCACCCACATCGACGCACTGGAGGCGTTCGAAGCGGACCCCGAGACCAAGGCGATCGTGATGATCGGCGAAATCGGCGGCGACGCCGAAGAGCGTGCCGCCGAGTTCATCAAGGCCAATGTGACCAAGCCGGTTGTCGGCTACGTTGCGGGCTTCACGGCGCCCGAGGGCAAGACGATGGGCCATGCGGGAGCCATCGTATCCGGTTCCGCCGGCACCGCGCAGGCAAAGAAGGAGGCCCTCGAGGCCGCCGGAGTCAAGGTCGGGAAGACCCCGTCCGAGACCGCCCGCCTGCTGCGCGAGGTCTACGCAGGGCTGTAGTTCCCAAAACGCGTACGACGGCGGCCGTTACCTTTCCAGCGAAAGGTT
>NZ_KI914592.1:152072-168342 GCF_000520475.1 Arthrobacter sp. 35/47 | reverse complement strand
TTTCCAGCGAAAGGTAGCGGCCGCCGTCGTTGTTGGGTTTGTTGCCGCTGCCGGTCATGAACCGGTGGTGCGGATTTCCGCTCCGGGACCGGGAAAAACCAGGCCCTCCGAGCCGTTGGACCAGCGGACCAGGTACGGCGGCGCCCCGCCCTCGCCGCGGGTCTCCAGCACTTCACCCTCGCGTTCCGCGTCATCCACATGAGCTCCGTGGACCAGGATGCGGTCGCCGACTGATGCCTTCATTAGCCACCCTCCTTCAAGCGTGCCGACACCCCTAGTATCCGCCTCACCCGGCGGTGCTGTCTGCCCCCTGCGGAAGGCCGGCATCAACGGGAGGACGCCCGCCGAGCCTGCGGGTGATGTCCTTCGCAGCCAGCACACACGCTGATACCAGGACCTCAAGCTGGTCCTTGTCCACCCGGAAACGCGGCGCTGAAATCAGCACCGCGGCCGCCACATCCCCGCGGTGGTCATGCACGGGAACGGCGATTCCCACTTCCTCCTCCGAGGTTTCCCCGAAGTTGACTGCATAGCCGCGGCTGCGTACATCGCCAAGCCGGGTGAGATAGGCCCCCAGCCCCTTGCTGTCGGGGGAAGGGTGCTGGATTGTGCCGCTCCCGAGAAGCTGCCGCACACGGTCCTCCTCCTCGAGCGCGAGGAACACCTGGACGCTGGCGCTCAGCGCGGTGCCGTAACTGGTGCCGAGGGGAGAGGTGTGTTTGACGTTGCTCCTGCTGACCACCTGCTCCACCGAGATCGATTCCGTCTCGTTCCACAGCACCAGGGCGGCAGTCTCGCCCGTCTCCCGGCTCAGCTCCTGCAGCACGGGGTGCGCCACTTTCCGGACGTCGAGGTCCGCGAGCAGCGGCCCGGCGAGCGTGATGATTCCCAACCCGAGGCGGAAGCGCCGGGAGAGCGGGTCGCGTTCAACGATGTTCTCGTTTTCGAGTGTTGCAAGGATCCGCGAAACCGTACTCTTGTGCAGGCCCACCTGCACCGCGATTTCGGTCACTCCCTGCAGCGGCTCTTCGATGCTGAAGCACCGGAGTACGTCGATCACGTTGGAGATGACCGAGGCACCCTTGCTGTCCCTGGTTTCTGGTTGTGCTGTCATGATGTCTTTCATCATCCCCTATAGGGACTGGTTGGTTGCGAAACGCCGGCGGCGCCACCCCGCTGGGTGACGCCGTCGGCAGGATCCCGCACGCACTAGTTGAGATGGGCGCCGCGGTCGGAGGTTACCAGCTCGGGTGCCGGCGGTTCCTTCCCGTCCAGGGAGACGTCAAGGGCCGGTGGAGCTGGAGGAGCCGTTCTGATTGCGCCGCTCCGGAGCCGCTTGATGAAGTTGAGGACCATGATGATCAGGATGAACGCCAGCGGGAATGCGCCGATGATCGTGCCGGTCTGGACCGTTCCGATGACCGAGACCCCGCCGAGGACCAGAAGCGCTACGGTGACCGACGCGATCGCGCCCACCAGCAGCACGCGGAACCACTTGCTCGGGCTCTTGGCCGAGGCCACGAAGCCGGAGAGCGCGTGGACTCCGGAGTCCAGCGACGTGATGTAGTACGTGGCCACCAGAATGGTGGAGACCACCATCAGGACAGTCCCGACGACGGGCACAAAGTCGAGCATCGCGAACAGTCCGCTTTCGGTGCTCTCGGCAATCTGTCCTGAGATGGCGCCGCTGCTGGCGTTGTCGTAGAAGTGTGCTGCGCCGCCCAGGACGCCGATCCACACCATCACGATGACGGATGGGATGACGGTGACTCCCACAACGAACTCCCGGATGGTCCTGCCCCGTGAGATCCGGGCAATAAAGGGGCCCACGAAGGCGGAGAAGGCGATGACCCAGCACCAGATGAAGACCGTCCACCACCCATTCCAGCTGTCCTGCCAGCTGTCCATGCCGGCAGCCGCCACGTTGGACTCCGACCACAGGCTCATCGCCAGGAAGTTCTGGAAGTACACCCCGAAGGTCTGCAGCACGGAGGACAGCAGGTAGACCGCAGGGCCGAAGAGCAGGACAGCGCCGACCAGCACGATGCTGAGGATCGAGTTCAGCTCGCTGATGCGCTTCATGCCCTTGCTGATGCCGAAGTACACGGACACCGCGGTAAGGGCAGCGAACACCACGACGACGGTGATCCACACCGGCATACCGCCCGCGATGGGCGTGAAGGACGTGAGACCGAAAGTGAACTGGAGCGTGGCGAAGCCGAACGAGGTGGCCAGGCCGAGCACGCAGGCCAGGATGGCGAGAACCTCGACCACGATGCCGATGCTCCGGCGGGATTTCACCGGGAAGAAGTCAACAACGGCGTCCCGGAAGGTCAGCTTCTTGCCGAGGTTGTAGTGGGAGTATGCCAGGCAGATAGCGACGATGCAGTACATCGCCCATGCGGTCAATCCCCAGTGGAAGTAGGACCACGCCATGGAGCCGTCCTGGGCCACACCGGCGTCAGCACCGGTGAACAGCGGGCTCTCCTCCTTGAGCATGATCGGCTCGGCAACGGACCAGAAGATCAGCCCGATGCCCTGGCCACACGCGAACAGCATCGAGTACCAGGCGAACTTGCTGTAGTCCGGCCGGGCGCCTGCGCCGCCCAGCCGGACCCGGCCGTAACGGCCGAATGCGAGCCAGGCGCAGATTGCCAGCGCGAGGACGGAGAAGAGGACGAAGAACCAGGTGAAGTATTCGGTGACGAAGGTGCGGGCCGTGCCGATGGCTCCGGCCGCGGCGTCGGGTGCGGCGATGGTGCCGACGAGGATGGCCACCACGAGAACCGCAGCCAGCCACTTGATGGCCGTGTCATCCACAGCCCTCCGCTTTTTCTGGACCGGTGTCTCCACCGCTTCCCCGGTCTCGAGCGGGGCATCCTCGTTGGGCGCAGTGGTGGCCGCCCCTTGGTTGTTGGTGATCATCGTTGATCGCTCCTGAACTCATGGGAAATCGCGTCAGCCATGCTGCTCGATGCCCTTTTTAGTAGGATTTCTCCCTTGTCCGCAGAGGCGTTTGCGGCGGAGGACAGACATCCGGAGCCGGGAGTGAGCTCTGGACGGACGGGTAGGAGGTCATAGTTGGGCAGGACAGTCGGGGGGAAATCCTCGACCTGTTCCATATCGACCCGTTCGGGGTAGAGGTGCAGCATCAGTGATGTTTCAAGCACGCCGCCGTGCTCGACATCCCAGCCGCTGAATCCGTCGGGGTACAGTTCGCTGATTGTCGTGTCGTCGACGAAGTCCCAGTAGGAGAGCAGCATGACCCGGCGGTCGTCCAAGCCGGCCAGCTGCAGTTCGCGCACTGCCAGGTCCACGCCCTCGTACAGGAACTGGTAGTTCTCGAAGTGGCCGTTGACGAAGACAATCCGGCGCGCTCCGTGGCGTGCCAGTTCCAGCGTGAGGGACTTGGCGATGGCGGCGACGGTGGCGCCATCGAGGCTGGTGGTTCCCGGGAGATGGTTGCCGCCGCCCGAGCGCTGCTGGGATTTGTAGCCGTACATGATCGGTGCGGCAACAAGCGCACCGATCTGCTCCGCGACTGCCCCGGCCATGGCACGGGAGAGCAGGACGTCAACGTTCAGCGGCATGTGCGGGCCATGCTGCTCGATCGCGCCGGCGGGAATGAGGACAATTCCGTCCTCGGCGCTGATCTTCTTTGAGTAGGTAAAAGCGTCGAGTTCTTCCATATACACGCTGGTGCGCGTCATGTGCGTTCTCCTGCTGGGTGGGCGAAGTGTGGAAAGGAACGACGGCGGCGCCGGCACCGGAAGGGGGCGCCGCCGTCGTCATCACCGGCTCAGGCGTCGATGATGTTGTGCTCGGGGCCGAAGCCGAACTTGGTGATGTTCTCGGCTCCGTCCTCGCCGACCACGAGGATGTCGTGCTCGCGGTAGCCGCCGGCACCTGGTTCACCGTCAGCCACGGTGATCATGGGCTCCATGGAGACAACCATGCCGGGTTCGAGGACGGTGTCGATGTCCTCGCGGAGCTCCAGTCCCGCCTCGCGTCCATAGTAGTGGGAGAGGACACCGAACGAGTGGCCGTAGCCGAAGGTCCGGTTGGCGAGCAGCCCGTGGCTGATGAAGATCTCGTTGAGCTCTGCGGCGATGTCCTTGCACACGGCGCCGGGTTTGATGAGCTCGAGTCCGCGACGGTGTACCTCGACGTTGATGTTCCACAGTTCCAGGCTGCGCTCGTCCGGCTGGCCGAGGAACAGGGTGCGCTCCAGGGCGGTGTAGTAGCCGGAGGTCATCGGGAAGCAGTTCAGCGAGAGGATGTCGCCGCGCTGCAGCTTGCGGGTGGTTGCCCAGTTGTGGGCGCCGTCGGTGTTGAGGCCGGACTGGAACCATACCCAGGTGTCGCGGACCTCGCGGTGCGGGAAGGTGCGTGCGATCTCGTGGACCATGGCTTCGGTGCCGATCAGCGCGACCTCGTATTCGCTGATGCCCTCGCGGATTGCTGCCTTGATGGCCTCGCCGCCGAGGTCACCGATGCGGGCGCCGTGCTTGATGACCTCGATTTCCTCGGCGGACTTGATCATGCGCTGGCGCATGGCGTCCTGGGAAATGTCGAGCAGTTCGGCGCCGTCGAAGGCTGCCTGGATGCGCTGGCGGGTCATCAGCGGCAGGGCATCATCCTCGACGCCGAGACGCCGGGCGCTGACACCGCGCTGGCGCAAGGCTTCCTGCAGACCGAAGTAGAAGTTGTCCCGCTTCCAGTCCGTGTAGACGATGTTCTCGCCGTAGCTGGTGCGCCACGGCATGCCGGCGTCGATGTTGGCGGTTACGGTGACCGAGTCATCGGCGGTGACAACCAGTGCGTAGTTACGGCCGAACGTTGTGTATAGGAAGTCCGAGTAGTACTTGATGCCGTGGTAGCTGGTGAGAATGACGGCGTCGAGCTCTTTTGCGGCCATGATCCGGCGGAGGCCGGCAAGGCGGCGTTCGAATTCGGTGTCCGAGAAGGTGAGAGGCTGCTTGGATCCGTTGTGCAGGACCTTCAGGCGCTCAAGGTCGGCGACGCGGGTTGCAGGGGTGGTTGTGATCGTCATCTGATCTCCTAGGTAGGGGTTGTCAACAGTGGAGGAAGGTCTATTGGTGCCGCAGGGGCTCGCGGCTGGTTTCCCGAGACAGGGACACCGCGATGAGTGAGATGAAGGCTGCGCCTACGAGGTACCAGGCCGGCGCAAGGTCATTGGCGGTCAGCGCAATGAGGAGCGTGGCGACGTAGGGTGCAGTTCCGCCGAAAAGTGCGTTGGAGAGGTTGAAGCTGACGGCAAAGCCGCTGTACCGGACCCGGGTGGGGAACATTTCAGCCAGGAAGCTCGGGAGGGTCCCGTCATTCAGTGTGAGCATGGCGCCGAGCAGAATTTGGACCAGTACGATCACCAGGAAGTTGCCGGTATCCAGCAGCGCGAACGCGGGCACGGTCAGCACTATGAAGAGTACCGATGCGGTAATAAGTACCTTCTTGCGGCCAAAACGGTCCGAGAGCATTCCCGTAAGGAAGATGAAGCCGATGTACGTCACGAGTGCGATGGTGGTGGCGAAGTACGACTCCGCTGCACCCACGCCGAGCTCTGCAGAGAGGTAGGTAGGCATGTAGCTGAGGATCACGTAGAAACCGACGGCGTTGAGGAGTACAGCTCCCACAGCCTGCAGCAACTGGCGCCAGTGGTTCCTGAAGAGGCTTCGAACCGGTGCCTTGACGGCGTTGTCTTCAGCGGCGAGCTCGCGGAAGACCGGAGTGTCTTCAAGCTTGGTGCGGATATAGCGACCGATCAGGCCCATGGGAGCGGCGAGCAGGAAGGGGAGGCGCCAACCCCAGCTTTCCATCTGGTCCGAGCTGAGCACGCTTGTCATGAGGGTGACAAGCAGGGAGCCAAGCAGGAGTCCGGCGGCAGTACTTGCAGGTACCACAGCAGCGTAGAGTCCGCGCTTGTTGGCCGGCGCATACTCCACGAGGAAGGCCGAGGCGCCGGCATATTCACCCGAGGCCGAGAATCCCTGGATGATCCGGATGAAGAGGAGCAGCAGCGGTGCCCAGGCTCCAATGCTGGCATAGCTCGGAATCAGTGCAATGCAGAATGTCGCGGCGGACATGATGAGGATTGACAGGGAGAGTGCGTTCCGCCGTCCCACCTTGTCACCGATATGGCCCCAGACGAAGCCGCCCAGCGGGCGGACCAGGAAGGACACGGCGAAGAGGGCGAAGGTCTGCAGAAGAGCGGCCTGCGGGTCGGAGTCAGGGAAGAAAACGGCCGCGATGGTTGTGGCGAGGTAGCCGTACACCGCGTAGTCGAACCATTCGACAAAGTTGCCGATGAAGCTGGCGGCTACTACCCGCCGGCGGGTGTCTTTGCCTACTCCGGTTGGATGTACTCGTTCCTGTTCGCTGAGGGTCGGTCCTAGGGTAGGGGCGTCGTTGCCCGTCTTACCAGTCATGAAAACCACCAAGTTGTCGGAAGTTGCATTCAGCGCAACGTTGTTGCATCAGACTAGGTGTGGCGGGTGTCACTGTCAATAGCGGGATGGGACGGAACGTCTTATATGACGGGGGAGTGCGCGCAGGCAGACCTCGAATAAGGGTGTGCGCATGCGCTGAGGGCGGGCTTGGGCGCCCCTGCGGTGGTCCAGCCCTTCAGTCCCCCGGGTTTATTGCACGGGAGTGGTAACAGACCGCTTACGGCAGGGGCCGCGTTTACGGGAGGGCGCTGATGGTTTTTCCTCGAGCCCGTTTGCCCAGGTGAGTTCCGCATCAGGTCCGGTTGGGCCGCGAAATGTCGGGTTCCAGCCCACCTGTCCGAGCTCCTCAACCCTGCCCTACGGGAGCCTGAGCCGATCACCACAGCTTAGTTTTGATATATCAGTTATGGCATACCATAGACGCAGAGGGCCTTGTGTCAAGGTTCACCGTGTTCCGGGAGGGGGCTTCGAGGATGGCAAGCGTTGGCGAATTGGCAGTGGGGGGAGGAGATTCGTATGTGCCGACGAGGCAGGACGATGAATCCCTTGCCGACTACGCCTACCGGATTCTCTGCGACGAATTGATCGTGCTCGACATCAAGCCGGGTGAACCTCTCAACGATGAAGTCATCTCCAAACGCCTGGGCGTAGGGCGGACGCCGATCCGCGAGGCCATGAAACGGCTTGAGAGTGACCACCTCGTGGTCGCTTATCCGCGACGGGGTACATTCGCGGCGGGCGTGGATATCACTGACCTTGCCGAGATCTCAGAGATCCGCCAACTGCTGGAGCCTGCGGCAGCATCGCGGGCGGCCCGGATGGCATCGCCGCAGCTCAGACAGGAGCTGAAGGAATTTGCGCAGGAAGTTGCGCGCTGCCTGCCGGAAATGCAGTCGCAGAAGGATCTGATGCGACTGGATATGCGGGTGCACCGGACAATCTACCGGGCCACAGGAAGCCGCCACCTTGAGGATGTCCTCATCCGGTATGACAACTTGGCGACGAGAATCTGGAGTCTGGTGCTGGAGAAGCTTCCGCCTGTATCTGAGCATATTGCCCAGCACATCGAACTGCTCGAATGTATCGCCGAAGGGGACTCCGAGTCCGCAGTTCGACTGACAACCAAGCATGTCAGCGATTTCGAGGATCTGATCAGGGCTGTCCTGTAGCGCGAGAGCAAGGCACCAGCATCAGCTCAACCGGGGACGCCGGTTACCGGAACACGACTGTGCTGGTTTGATCCAGCAGCACGCGGTGTTCACAGTGCCAGCGGACGGCGCGCGAGAGTGCGAGGGCTTCTGCATCCCGGCCTACTGTCGAAAGGGTAGTGGGCCCGTAGGTGTGATCCACCCGGATAACTTCCTGCTCGATGATCGGTCCCTCATCCAGATCCGCCGTCACGTAGTGCGCGGTGGCCCCGACGAGCTTTACGCCGCGGTCGTAGGCCTGGTGGTAGGGCCGTGCGCCCTTGAAGCCCGGCAGGAACGAGTGGTGGATGTTGATCGCGCGGCCCTCCAGTGCCCGGCACAGGCCGTCGGAGAGCACCTGCATGTACCGGGCGAGGACCACGAGGTCGACGTCATGCTCGTCCACCAGTTCCAGCAGTCTCGCTTCGGCGTCTGCCTTTGTATTCGGAGTCACCGGAAGATAGACGAAGGGAAGGCCTGCCGCATCGGCCATGGCGCGGTGGGTTTCATGGTTCGAAACCACCAGGACGATGTCGCCGCCGAGGCTGCCTCCGCGCCAGCGGAAGATCAGGTCGTTCAGGCAGTGGCCGAACTTGGAAACCATGACCATGATGCGCTGCTTGGTTTCGTCGTGAAAGCTGAACTTCATGTCGAAGCGGTCAGCGATCGCGCTGAACTCCTTATTGAGCCTTTCGGGCGTGTAGTCGGGTGAACCGGAGAAGGCCGTGCGCAGATGCAGCGTCTGGCGGAGTCCGTCGTCGAACTGCTGGTGTTCGTCAATGTTGAACCCGCGCTCGAAGAGGAACGTGGTGACCGCCTGGACGATGCCGGCGCGCTCAACGCACGACAGCGTCAGAACAAACTTCCTCGTCTTTTCCTGCGTGCGGGCCTCGGGGGTGGGAAGGGTGGTGCTGGTAAATGAATCGGATGCCATGAGGGTCATGTCTTCTCCTCGAAATATATTTTTGCCGGGATACTAATATATTAGAGTCGCAATCAGCGTATACTGGTCGGAGGCCGGGGGCAATATGTCGCCACTCGGGTGGAAGTTGCCGCTGCCTCCCGGGCGGCGCGGGTAGCAACGGACGCGGCGAGGGAGCGGTTGCAGGCGATCATGCATGCTGTGGAGACCTTTGATATTGCCTCAGCGACTGCCGTCGAGACCCTGCAGCTGGACGCGCAGGTGCACCAGGGTATCTACGCAGCCGCAGCCAATCCTCATCTGGAAGATGTCCTGATCCGCTACGACAATCTTGCAACCCGCATCTGGTGCATGGTCCTGGACCGGCTTCCGGACCTTTCCCATCACGTGCACGAGCATGTGGATCTGCTGCGTGCCGTCATCGACGGTGATGAAGCAAAATCCGCCGAACTGGCCAGGGCCCACGTCATCGGTTTCGAGCATGCGATCCGCGAGGCTCTCTTCGCCGCCTGAGCCGGCTTTGCGCTGACGTGTTGACAGTCACAGCAAGTGCTAGCATACTTGAGTCACATAACTAATATATCAAGAGGATATTAGATACGGCTTAGGAGAAATGATGGTCGAAGTTCTGACTCGCTCGCTCGCGGAGACCGATCCCCGGATCCACGCCGCTGTGCAGCAGGAACTGCTGCGCCAGCAGGGCACCCTGGAGATGATCGCCTCCGAAAATTTTGCGCCGACTGCGGTCATGGAGGCGCAGGGCTCGGTCCTGACCAACAAGTATGCGGAGGGCTACCCCGGCAAGCGTTACTACGGCGGCTGCGAACACGTTGACGTGATCGAGCAGCTGGCCATCGACCGCCTGAAGTCACTGTTCGGTTCTGAATTCGCCAATGTGCAGCCCCACTCAGGCGCCCAGGCCAACGCAGCGGCAATGTTCGCCCTCATTCAGCCCGGAGATACCATCCTGGGACTGAACCTCGCGCACGGCGGACACCTCACCCATGGCATGCGCATCAACTTTTCCGGCAAGCTCTACAAGGTTGTTCCGTACGGGGTCCGCGAAGAGGACATGCTGATCGACATGGCGGAGGTGGAACGCCTGGCCGTTGAGAACAAACCGCAGCTGATTGTGGCCGGCTGGTCCGCATATTCCCGGCAGCTGGATTTTGCTGAGTTCCGTCGCATCGCCGACCTGGTTGGTGCGCTCCTGTTGGTAGACATGGCGCACTTCGCCGGACTGGTGGCAGCGGGCCTGCACCCCAGCCCCGTCCCGCACGCACATATTGTCACGAGCACCACGCACAAGACCCTCGGCGGGCCGCGTGGGGGAGTAATCCTCACCAATGACCCCGCCATCGCCAAGAAGGTGAACTCCGCAGTGTTCCCCGGCCAGCAGGGCGGCCCGCTGGAACATGTCATCGCCGGAAAGGCCGTCGCATTCAAGCTGGCAGCGCAGCCCGAGTTCAGGGAGCGCCAGGAGCGCACCCTGGAAGGTGCCCGGATCATCGCCCAGCGGCTTCTTGCCGATGACGTCGCCGAGTCCGGTGCCACCGTGGTCAGCGGCGGCACCGACGTCCACCTGGTCCTGGTGGACCTGCGCAACTCGGAGCTGGACGGGCAGCAGGGCGAAGACCGCCTGCACCGGATCGGCATCACGGTCAACCGCAACGCCGTGCCCTTCGACCCGCGTCCGCCGATGGTGTCCTCCGGTCTTCGCATCGGAACGCCGGCACTGGCCACGCGTGGGTTCGGCAAGGCGGAATTCACGGAGGTCGCTGACATCATCGCCGCGGCACTCAAGCGCGAGTTCGACGACGACACGGTGGCGGAACTTCGGCAGCGGGTTGAGATCCTGGCCGGGAAGTTCCCCCTCTACCCCAACCTTTCCTCCGACGCGACTGAGGTGGCATGATGGCTGATCTGCTTCCGGAGCACCCGGAATTCCTCTGGCACAACCCCGAGCCCAAGTCCTCCTATGATGCGGTCATCGTCGGCGGCGGCGGGCACGGCCTTGCCACGGCCTACTACCTGGCCAAAAACCATGGCATGACCAACATCGCCATCCTCGAGAAGGGCTGGCTGGCCGGCGGCAACATGGCCCGCAACACCACGATCATCCGTTCCAACTACCTCTGGGACGAGAGCGCGGCCATCTACGAGCAGGCCCTCAAGCTGTGGGAAATCCTGCCGGAGGAGCTCGAGTACGACTTCCTCTTCAGCCAGCGCGGGGTCATGAACCTCGCACACACCCTGGGTGATGTCCGGGAGAGCGTCCGGCGCGTCGGAGCGAACAAGCTCAACGGTGTGGACGCCGAATGGCTTGACCCCAAGCAGGTCAAGGAACTCTGCCCCATCCTGAACATCAATGACAACATCCGTTACCCCGTCATGGGTGCCACCTATCAGCCGCGGGCAGGCATCGCCAAGCACGATCATGTTGCCTGGGCGTTCGCGCGCAAGTGCGACGAACTCGGTGTGGACATCATCCAGAACTGCGAGGTCACCGGCTTCGTCAAGGACGGCAACCGGGTGGTGGGCGTCAAAACCAACCGGGGCACCATCAACACCGGGAAGGTGGGTCTGTGCGCCGCGGGGCACAGTTCGGTCCTGGCCGAAATGGCTGGCTTCCGCCTGCCTATCCAGTCCCACCCGCTCCAGGCGCTCGTATCCGAACTGCACGAGCCGGTCCACCCCACGGTGGTCATGTCCAACCACGTGCACGTCTACGTTTCGCAGGCGCACAAGGGCGAACTGGTGATGGGTGCCGGTGTGGACTCCTACAACGGTTACGGCCAGCGCGGCTCGTTCCACGTGATCGAGCACCAGATGGCTGCCGCCGTCGAACTCTTCCCGATCTTTGCCCGTGCCCACGTGCTACGGACCTGGGGCGGCATCGTGGACACCACCCTGGACGCGTCCCCAATCGTGGGCAACACCCCGGTGGAGAACATGTTCGTGAACTGCGGCTGGGGGACCGGCGGGTTCAAGGGAACACCGGCTGCGGGCCTCACCTTCGCCCACAACATCGCCACGGGCGCTCCGCACAGGCTGAACGAGCCGTTTGCGCTGGAACGCTTCGAAACCGGTGCACTGATCGACGAACACGGCGCTGCCGCCGTCGCCCACTAGCCGCCAGCGACTGACGCTCTCCAGAAAGAAGACGCACATGCTGCTCATCTCCTGCCCCAATTGCGGCTCGCGTGACGAGACCGAATTCCACTACGGTGGCCAGGCCCACGTTGCCTACCCGGAAAACCCCAATGAGCTGACCGACCGCGAGTGGGCCGAGTTCCTGTTTTACCGGGACAACACCAAGGGCTCCTTCGCCGAGCGCTGGCTGCACAGCACGGGCTGCCGTCAGTGGTTCAACATGCTTCGTGACACGGTGACCTACGACATCCAGGCCGTGTACCCGATGGGTACGCCCCGGCCGGATGCGGCCGGGCAGCGGACTGCCGATACCGGCACTGCCAGCACCGCCGCGGACAGCACAACCACCGGAAGCGCGGCGCCGAACATCTCCGGCACGAGCACCTCCGCCACCAGCATCTCCAGCACCCCAGCCCCGGAAGGAGCAACGAAGTGACTTCCCAGAACGCACGCCTCGCCGCCGGCGGACGCATCGACCGCACCATCTCCTGGCGTTTCACCGTGGACGGTGAGGAATTCACCGGTCATCCCGGAGACACCCTCGCCTCGGCCCTGATCGCCAACGGCCGCATCGCCGCCGGCAACTCGCTCTACGAGGACCGCCCCCGCGGCATCATGTCCGCCGGCGTGGAGGAATCCAACGCCATGGTCAAGGTAGAGCCGCGCTTCCCGGGCCACGTGGCGGAGTCCATGCTCCCCGCCACCACCGTCACTCTGGTGGACGGGCTGAGGGCAGAACTCCTCAACGGTCTGGGCAAGCTTGACCCGGAGGAAGACCACGCCGAGTACGACAAGAAGTACGTCCACACCGATGTCCTGGTGGTCGGCGGCGGCCCCGCAGGCCTGGCCGCGGCCCGGGAAGCCGTGCGGACCGGCGCCCGCGTCATGCTGCTGGACGACCAGCCCGAACTGGGAGGCTCCCTCCTGGCCGGCTCCACGGCACCGGACCTTGCCGAGACCATCGAAGGCAAGCCGGCCCTGGAGTGGGTGGCGGACGTGGAAGCCGAACTCGTCTCCGGCTCCGAGTCCACCGTCCTGAACCGCACCACGGCCTTCGGCGCCTATGACGCCAACTACGTCATCGCCGTCCAGAACCGCACCGATCACCTGTCCTCGCCTGCGCCGTCGGGAGTGTCCCGCCAGCGTATCTGGCACATCCGTGCGAGCCAGGTGGTACTGGCCCCCGGCGCCCACGAACGTCCGCTGGTGTTCGAGAACAACGACAGGCCCGGCGTCATGCTCGCCTCCGCCGTCCGCAGCTACCTCAACCGTTACGCCGTAGCCGCCGGGCAGCGCGTGGCCATCAGCACCACGAATGACAGCGCGTACGCCCTCGCCGCTGACCTGCGCGCCGCCGGCGTGAATGTCACCGCCGTCGTGGATGCCCGTCCGCAGCTCAGCGAGGTGGCGGCTGCCGCCGCGGACGCGGGCACACGGGTGCTGACCGGCAGCGCAGTGGCGAACACCTCTGCCGACAGCAGCGGCCGCCTGAACAGCGTGACCGTCCGCACCATTAACGACGACGGCGAACTCACCTCCGGCATCGAACAGGTCGCCTGCGATCTGCTCGCTGTTTCCGGCGGCTGGAGCCCGTTGGTGCACCTGCACTCCCAGCGGCAGGGCAAGCTGCGCTGGGACGACGAGCTGGCTGCCTTTGTGCCCAGCACGGTGGTGCCCAACCAGCAGATTATCGGCTCCGGACGGGGCTCATTCGGCACCGCAGACTGCCTGGCCGAGGGAATCAGCGCCGGCGCCTCGGCTGCGATTGCAGCGGGCTTCCAGTCCGCCGTCGAGCCGTCACCGCTGGCCGAACCGAAGGCGTCCGCCCCGACCCGGCAGCTGTGGCTGGTCCCCGGTGAGGCGGGAACCCCGGATGACTGGCACCACCATTTCGTGGACTTCCAGCGCGACCAGTCCGTGGCTGATGTGTTGCGCTCCACCGGAGCCGGCATGCGCTCGGTGGAGCATATCAAGCGCTACACCTCCATCAGCACCGCCAATGACCAGGGCAAGACCTCCGGCGTCAACGCGATCGGCGTCATCGCTGCCGCGCTGCGCACCGCCGGTGAGGCCTCCCGCGGCATCGGCGACATCGGCACCACCACCTACCGCGCACCGTTCACCCCGGTGGCCTTCGCGGCCTTGGCCGGACGCCAGCGCGGTGAGCTGTTCGACCCCGCCCGCAAGACGTCCATCCACCCCTGGCACGTCGCCCAGGGCGCTTTGTTCGAGGACGTGGGGCAGTGGAAGCGGCCCTGGTACTACCCGCAGGACGGGGAGGACATGGACGCGGCCGTGCTGCGTGAGTGCGCCGCCGTCCGCGAGTCCGTGGGCTTCATGGACGCCACGACCCTGGGGAAGATCGAGATCCGCGGCAAGGACGCCGGTGAGTTCCTGAACCGGATCTACACCAACGCGTTCAAGAAGCTCGCCCCGGGCTCGGCCCGTTACGGCGTCATGTGCCTGGCGGACGGCATGATCTTCGACGACGGCGTGACCCTGCGCCTGGACGAGGAAACCTACTTCATGACCACCACCACCGGCGGCGCCGCCAAGGTGCTGGACTGGCTGGAGGAATGGCTGCAGACCGAGTGGCCGGAGCTTGATGTGCACTGCACCTCGGTGACCGAACAGTGGAGCACGATTGCCGTCGTCGGGCCCAAATCCCGCGCGGTCCTTGCCAAGGTGGCACCGGAGCTGGCCGCAGACGGGGGACTGGAAGCCGAAGCGTTCCCGTTCATGACCTTCCGCGAGACGACGCTCGCCTCCGGTGTGCGCGCCCGGGTCTGCCGGATTTCGTTCTCCGGTGAACTTGCCTACGAGATCAACGTGCCGGCCTGGTACGGGCTCAACACGTGGGAAGCGGTCGCAGCCGCCGGTGCCGAATTCAATATCACCCCCTACGGCACCGAAACCATGCACGTGCTCCGCGCCGAGAAGGGCTACCCGATCGTGGGCCAGGACACGGACGGAACCGTCACCCCTCAGGATGCAGGGATGGAATGGATCGTCTCCAAGGCCAAGGACTTCATCGGCAAGCGCTCCTACTCCCGGGCCGACGCCCGGCGCGAGGACCGCAAGCACCTGGTCAGCGTTCTGCCCGTGGATGGGACGCTGCGGCTGCCGGAAGGAACCCAGCTCGTGGAGAAGGGGCGGTCTACCAACCCCGCCTACGGGCCGGTCCCGATGGAGGGCTTCGTCACCTCCAGTTACCACAGCGCGGCCCTGGGCAGGTCATTTGGCCTGGCACTGATCAAAAACGGCCGTAACCGCATCGGCGAAACCCTGGTGGCTGCCGCCGGTGACCAGCTCGTGGACGTGGTCGTCGCCGAAACCGTGCTTTTTGACCCCGAAGGGACCCGCAAAGATGGCTGAAACAGCAGCACCCGCAACCTCCTACGAGAAGAATCTCTCCCTCCGCGTCAGCCCGGCCGCCCAGCTCCGGGCGGACTTTGAAACCGGGTCTGTCCGCGGCGTGGCGGAACTGTCCGAAGTGGCCTTCCTGACCATGGTCGGCCTACGGGTCAACCGCGGCGGCGCTGCCGGAGAACGCATCGAAGCCGTCACCGGCGGCCTGCCCGCTGCGTGTGGCGACGTCAGCGGCCACGGGGACACGTCCGTGCTGTGGCTCGGGCCCGAAGAGTTCCTGGTGGTGGCGCCACGCGAAGCGCACGAGTCCCTCGGCGGCGACCTCATCCAGGCCCTCCGGGAGGCGCTCGGTGACGGTGCCGGCCAAGTGGTGGATCTCTCCGCCAACCGGACCACCTTCGAACTCAGGGGGCCACGGGCCCGGGCCGTGCTTGAGAAGGGATGTTCCCTGGACCTGCACCCGCGGTCGCTGTTGCCCGGCACTGCCCTGTCGACGGAGGTCGGTAACATCCCGGTGGTGCTGTGGAAGACCGGGAACGAGAGCTACCGCCTCTTCCCCCGCGCGTCCTTCGCCGATTATCTCGGCCGTTGGCTCCTCGACGCGATGCGGGAGTATGCCTCGCCTGAGGTTCCCTGAATGGCCCTGAGCGTCCTGGACCTGTTTTCCGTTGGCATCGGGCCGTCGTCGTCACACACGGTGGGCCCGATGCGGGCAGCGAAGCTGTTTGCCGACGGACTCAAAGGTGACGGACACCTGAGCTCCACCAGGCGGGTCCAGGCCGAGCTGTTCGGCTCCCTCGGTGCCACCGGAAGGGGCCACGGCTCGGACAAGGCCGTGGTCTTGGGCTTCAAGGGGCTGGACCCGGAAACCGTGGACACCTCTACCGCGGATGACGAGGTGGCCGCCGCTGCCCTCGACGCCGAACTGTGGGTGGGCGGTGACCACCGGGTGGACTTCAACTGGGACGAGGACGTGGTGCTGCACCGGCGCAAATCCCTCCCGGCACATCCCAACGGCATGACGTTCCGCGCGCTCGACCATGCCGGAGCTGTGCTGAGCGAACGAAGCTTCTATTCAATCGGCGGCGGATTCGTTGTTGACGGAGACGCCGAGGCCGGCGACAGGATAGTTGCCGACGCCACCGTCCTGCCGTACCCCTTCAACACGGCGG
>NZ_KI914592.1:147871-151972 GCF_000520475.1 Arthrobacter sp. 35/47 | reverse complement strand
CTGGCCATCTGCAGCGGTGAAGGCATGTCCATCTCTGACGTGATGCTCGCCAACGAGCTGGTGTGGCGGACCGAAGCGGAGCTGCGGGACAGGCTGCTGGGGCTGTGGGCGGTCATGCGCGAATGCGTGGACAACGGTTGCGCCGCGGAAGGGATCCTTCCGGGCGGCCTCAACGTTCGCCGGCGCGCGCCGTCGTTATTCCAGACCCTGACGGCGGACACCGGGGTGACCGACCCGTTGCGCGCCATGGAATGGGTGAACCTGTTCGCTCTGGCGGTCAATGAGGAAAACGCTGCCGGCGGTCGCATAGTCACCGCACCCACCAACGGGGCGGCAGGCATCATTCCCGCGGTGCTTCACTATTACGTGAAGTTCGTCCCCGGCGCAGACGACGACGGCGTGGTCCGCTTCCTGCTTGCCGCGGCCGCCGTCGGAATTCTGTTCAAAATCAATGCCTCCATCTCAGGAGCGGAAGTCGGTTGCCAGGGTGAAGTGGGCTCGGCCTGCTCCATGGCCGCCGCCGGACTCTGCGAAGTGCTGGGCGGCACGCCCGCCCAGGTGGAAATGCCGCTGAAGTGGGCATCGAACACAACCTCGGCCTGACCTGTGACCCGGTGGGCGGGCTGGTGCAGATCCCCTGCATCGAGCGCAACGCCATCGCCAGCGTGAAGGCCATCAACGCCGCCCGACTTTCCCTGCACGGCGACGGCAGCCACAAGGTATCCCTCGACAAAGCCATCAAAACGATGCGGGACACCGGAGCCGACATGAAAACCAAGTACAAGGAAACGTCCCGCGGCGGCCTCGCCGTGAACGTCATCGAGTGCTGAACACCTAATCCGCGCTACGGCGCAAAAGCAACAATTGATTACCCTAGAACATCGATCGCCAACTCGATGAGGAGTGGAACACCATGCAGCAACTCGCGCACCGGCTCGAACGACTGGGCACCGAAACGGCCTTCAGCGTCGCACAGGCCGCCGCCGCCTGGAAGGCGAAGGGGAACCTTGTGTACCCCTTCCATCTCGGCGACATCAACATCCCCACCGCCCCGCATATCGTCGAGGCGATGAACCGGGCCATCGCCGACGGGTACACCGGCTACTGCCCGGGCCCCGGCATCCCACAGCTGCGCGAGGCCCTGGCTGAGGATATCGGGTCCCGCAGAGGCCTTGAGTTCACCCGCGACAACGTCGTTGTGATGACGGGGGGCAAGCCCGTGATCACGAAGTTCCTCCAGGCGGTCATGAACCCTGGCCAGGAAGTGCTCTACCCCAACCCCGGCTTCCCGATCTACGAATCGCAGATCGAGTACCTTGGGGGCACAGCCGTCCCATACCGCTACCTGCCCACCAGCCAGGGCTTCGCGATCGACCTTGACCAGATACGGGCTTCGATCACCCCAAACACTGTCGCGATCATCTACAACGACCTGCAGAACCCCATCTCGGCGGAGTCGACGGCGGCCGAACGGGAGGCCGTCGCGCAGCTCGCACAGGAACACGACCTCTGGGTACTTTCCGACGAGGCATACTTCGAGACACGTTATGAGGGTGTCTCGAGCTCGATCGCGTCGCTTCCCGGCATGGCCGAGCGCACCGTGATCCTCTACACGTTCAGCAAGAAGTTCGCCATGACCGGATCCCGTCTCGGCTGCGCCGTAGCCCCGATCGAGATCGCCAAGGTCCTCAGCACGCTCAATACCAATGATGAGTCGTGCACCACGCATTACGTGCAGTGGGCGGGCATTGAAGCACTCCGAGGTACCCAGGAACCGGTCCAGCAGATGATCGATGTCCTCCGCGAGCGGCGGGACGCCGCGTGTGAACTCGTGAACGACATCTCCGGAATGTACGTCGCTGTGCCGCAGTCGACGTTCTACCTGTTTCCTGACGTCACCGAGGTCATGGAACGCCTGGGGTACACGGCAGTCGGCGATTTCGCCTCCGCCGCACTGCATGAAACCGGCGTCTCCTTCTGCACGCGTGAGCATTTCGGCCGCCGCCAGCCCGGGGAGGAACGGCAGTACATCCGGCTCGCCTACTCGGGCATCGATGTCGCCGATATCCGTGACGGTCTTGGCCGCCTGCGCAAGTGGATCGAGACGGCATGAGCCGGGTCGTCGTCACGGGACGTGTACCCGAAGCCGCTATCGAGAAGCTGTGCGCCGAGCATGAGGTCGATGCCTGGGAAGGCCCGGAGTCGATCGGCCGGGAGGAGCTCCTGCGCCGTGTGGCCGGGGCCGACGCCGTGGTGAGCCTGCTCACCGAGCGCATCGACGCCGAGCTACTCGACGCCGCCGGCCCGCAGCTCAAAGTCGTCGCGAACGTCGCAGTCGGCTATGACAACATCGACGTGCCGGCCTGCTCTGAACGGGGCGTCGTGGCCACCAACACCCCCGGGGTTCTCACAGACGCCACGGCGGATATCGCATTCGGGCTGATTCTCATGGCGACCCGCCGGCTCGGCGAGGGGGAACGCGTCATCCGCTCGGGCCAGGCCTGGAAGTGGGGCATGTTCTTCCTGCTCGGCAGCAGCCTACAGGGCAAGACCCTCGGCGTCGTCGGTATGGGCGGCATCGGGCAGGCGACCGCCCGCCGGGCCAAAGCCTTCGGAATGGAAATCGTCTACCAGTCGCGCAGTGAGATCGGTCCCCGGGTAGCCGCCGAGCTGGGCGCCAGGCGGGTAGAGCTTGACGAGCTGCTCGCCATCTCAGACGTCGTCTCGCTGCACTGCCCCTACGGCCCTGCCACCCATCATCTGATCGGTGCCGAACAGCTCGTTTCGATGAAGGATTCGGCGTACCTGATCAATACCGCGCGGGGTCCGATCGTCGACGAAGCGGCGCTCGCGTCCGCGCTCCGTGACGGACAGATCGCGGGCGCCGGCCTGGACGTGTTTGAGAACGAGCCAAGCGTGCACCCCGGGCTGCTTGAGCTCGAGAACGTGGCCCTCGTGCCGCACCTCGGCTCCGCCACGATCGAGACCCGCACCGCTATGGCGATGCTCGCCGCCGACAACACCCTCGCCGTGCTCAGCGGCGAAGGACCGCCCGCACCGATCAATTAGAGCCGGCGAGGGCCATCGGCGGCATCGTCCGACTCGTAGACGTCCGGGATGCCGTCGTGGTCCGCGTCGACCGACTCTTCAGCCTCGATCCTGCGGTACTGCTGGTTGCGGGTGCTGAGCACCACCGCGGCGATGAGCGCCGCCAGGACGGAGGCGGTCAGCACGGCAACTTTCGCGAAGTCGGTACTGGGACTGTCCGCCGGGAAGCTGAGTTCGGCAATCAGCAGCGAGACCGTGAACCCGATCCCGGCCAGCAGTGAGACGCCGAACAGGTCGATCCACCGGTAGGAATGGTCCAGCCGCTGGCGTGAGATCTTGATGGTGAGCCAGGTGGCGCCGACAATGCCGATCGGCTTCCCGAGGACCAGGCCAACGATGATGCCCAGGGTGACCGGTGCGGTGAGGGCAGTGCCCAGTCCTTCCCAGCCGCCCACGGCCACGCCCGCGGAGAAGAAAGCGAAGACGGGAACGGCGAATCCTGCGGAGATCGGGCGGAAGCGGTGCTCGAATTCCTCGGCCAGTCCATGCCCGGCTTCCGGCCCGCCGCTGGCCTGGCTGCGCAGTACGGGAACCGCGAAGCCAAGGAGAACGCCGGCTACGGTGGCGTGGATGCCGGCCTCGTGGACCAGGATCCACACCACCAGGCCGAGCGGAAGGAGGATCACCCAGGCGGCCCAGGCGTGCAGGCCGAAGAACCGGGGGAAGCGCTGCGCCAGGAAGGCGAAGGCGGCCAGCGGGATCAGCGCCAGCAGGAGCGGGGTCACGCCGACGTTCTCGGTGTAGAAGACGGCGATGATGGTGATGGCCATCAGGTCATCTACCACGGCGAGGGTCAAGAGGAACAGCCGGAGCGCGGGCGGCAGATGGGAACCGATGATGGCGAGGACTGCCACCGCGAAGGCGATGTCCGTGGCTGTGGGGATGGCCCACCCGCCCACGGTTTCGCTGCCTGCGTTGAACAGCAGGTAGATCCCCGCAGGAACCACCACCCCGCCGACGGCCGCCGCCACGGGAACCATGGCGTGGCGGGGG
>NZ_KI914592.1:146441-147771 GCF_000520475.1 Arthrobacter sp. 35/47 | reverse complement strand
GCGCAGGTCCCCGGCGACGAACTCGCGCTTGAGTTCCAGCCCCACCAGGAAGAAGAAGATCGCCAGAAGGCCGTCAGCCGCCCATTTACCCAGGCTGAGCCGCAGGTGCCACGGCTCGTATCCGACCTCATAGTTTCGCAGTGCAAAGTAGGAATCCGCCCAGGGGGAGTTTGCCCACACAATCGCGATCAGGGCGGCGGCTACCAGCAGGATGCCGCCGACGGTCTCCTTGCGCAGGATCTCGCCGATACGCAGGACTTCGGGATAGCTGCGCCGGCGCGGGCTGTCACGGCTGTGGTCTACCGGGGGAGGATTATGGTGCTCAGGTGTCACGGTGGTTCCTTGAGTCGATTGGGCAGCGTAGACATACGCCGACCAGACTTCCCGGCTCACCAGAACGTCCAGTCTACGTAGTCATCGCCTGTGTGCCCAATCTTCCGGACGGGGATCCGGACAGGGATCCGGACGGGGGAGGGACGACGTCGGCCCTCAAGCCAGACTGCCGGCCGGCCAGGGGCACAGCTGGGAGCCCGTGCAATAATAGTTTCGTGAGTCAACCAACTTCCCTGCGGCCGGATGCCCGCAAGGAATCGGGCCTGCTCCTGCTCTTCGTGGGCCTGATGCTGTCGATGCTACTGGCTGCCCTGAACCAGATGATCCTCAGCACCGCGCTGCCCACCATCGTCGGCGAGCTCAACGGTGTCGACCAGATGCTCTGGGTCATTACTGCCTACATCCTGGCCGCGACGATCGTCATGCCGATCTACGGCAAACTCGGCGACCTGATCGGCCGCAAGAGCCTCCTCCTGTTCGCTATCGCCATCTTCATGGCGGGGTCCATTGTGGGCGGCGTCGCTCCGAATATGGAGTGGCTCATCGCCGGCCGCGCCGTCCAGGGACTCGGCGGCGGAGGACTGATGATCCTCTCGCAGGCGATTATTGCCGACGTTGTTCCTGCCCGGGAGCGCGGCAAATACATGGGCGCCATGGGCGGAGTCTTCGCCTTCGCCTCCGTGGCCGGGCCGCTGCTGGGCGGCTGGTTCACCGAGGGTCCCGGCTGGCGCTGGATGTTCTGGATCAACATGCCGCTGGGGATCCTCGCCATCGTGGTGGTGCTCTTCCACCTGCATCTGCCCGCGCGTGAACGGGTCCACCCGCACGTCGACGTCGCCGGGATGGTCCTGCTCGCCATTGCCACGACGTCGCTGGTCCTGGTAGGCACCTGGGGAGGCACCCAGTACCCGTGGATGTCTGCACCTATTCTTGGCCTGCTGGCGCTCGCGCTGGTGACGGCCGGCCTGTTTGTTGCCGTCGAGCGGCGGGCAAAGCT
>NZ_KI914592.1:144157-146341 GCF_000520475.1 Arthrobacter sp. 35/47 | reverse complement strand
ACCGATCCTGCCGATGAACCTGTTCCGGGAACGCAACTTCATCCTCACCACCGCCGGCGGCCTGCTCATCGGCGTGACCATGTTCGGCGCCATCGGTTACCTGCCTACCTACCTGCAGATGGTAACCGGCGCCAGTGCAACCAACGCCGGGCTGCTGATGATCCCGATGATGGGCGCATTGATCCTGACCTCCACCGTTTCGGGGTTCCTGGTGAGCAGGACCGGCCGGTACAAGTGGATGCCCATCGCCGGCGCGCTCGCCGTCACCGCCGCGCTGCTGCTTCTTTCGACCGTCGGTCCTCTCGTGCCGGTCTGGGTGATCTGCGTCTACATCGCCGTCATGGGCGCGGGGCTGGGGCTCACCATGCAGATTCTGGTGCTCATCGTGCAGAACACGTTTCCCAACCGCGTGGTCGGCACGGCGACGGCGTCGAACAACTACTTCCGGCAGATCGGCGCCACCCTGGGCTCAGCGGTTGTCGGCAGCCTGTTCACCGCGCGGGTGGCCGAACTCCTGCTGGAGCGCTTGCCTGCAGGCGGGGCTGGGCTGGACGGCGGCCCCAACTCGCTTACTCCGGAGATTGTCAGCGGCCTGCCCGGCGCCCTCCGGAACCCGATCATCGAGTCCTACAACGACGCGCTCACACCGCTGTTCCTCTACATGGCGCCGCTCGGTGTGATCGCTGCGCTCCTGTTCGCGTTCGTTCACGAGAAGGAACTCTCCAGAGTGATCGAGCGGGATGCTCCGGTGCCGGCCGCTACGGACCTGCCTGCAGGAATGGATACCCAGGCGGAGCCCAAGCCGGCATCCGGTGGGCGGATGTAGCGGGCCCCATGGCCCAATCCGGTCATCTCCGGCCGTTCGATGGAGAATGGGGCGATGGCCACTTCCTACCTGATCCGCCGCGAGCGGTTCATCGCTGCCCCTGCCTCCGCAATCTTCGAGGTCCTCGCAACACCCGCGCTCCACAGCGTCATTGACGGCTCCGGCACAGTGACGGGTGAGCAGCCCAACGGGCCGCAGCGGCTCTCGGAAGGGGCACGCTTCGGCATGGACATGAAGATCGGCGCACCCTACAAGATTCTCAACACGGTGGTCGAGTTTGACGAGGGGAAGCGGATCGCCTGGCGCCATTTTTCACGCCATGTCTGGCGCTATACCCTCCAGGAGCACGACGGCGGCACTCTGGTGGCCGAGGAATGGGACGCGCGCTCTGCCCCCGGCAGACCGCTGCTGAAGCTTCTGGGGTTCACGAGGAAACATCCGGAGTCAATTGAGCGCACCCTTGAAAACCTCGAACACTATGTGACCTCGAAACGCCAGTAAGCGCTTGACGGCAAGCAGGACTACTCGGACTCGTCCCCGCCGGTGAGGTCGGAGATCAGCGCTGTGGACGCGCAGTCACGGATGCCATTGATGCCTGCAACCGCAGTCGGCTTGTCATCGTACGGTTCGCTGGTCACCAGGGTTGCGCCGTCGTCCCCGGTGAGCCGGAACCGGTACCGCTTTTCGCCGTCGAAGTAGAGTTCAAACCTTCCAGCCATCCCAGGACTCCTTCGCTGTATGGTGCGATGTGTTCTTCCCTCAGATTATCAGCAGGCTTAGCAACTGGAGGAGATGAACCATCGACAACTGCAAGATAGTAAGCATACTGTTTTATTTGTAAGGGGTGATCTCCCCAACCCCTGGTGGAAGGAGATTGATCATGACACATCGCAGGCTGTGGGCAATGGCAGCGGCGGCAGGAATCAGCGCCGTGCTGCTCACCGGATGTGATGATCCGGGTGAAGGAGAATCACCCGAACAGAGTGAAGAGACCGAGTTCGACAATAACGACGGCATCGACGACGACCTCGAGGATAACTCGCGGGGCGAAGAAGAGCCCTCGGATGTAGCCACTGAACCTTCGGAGTGATAACCAATGACACAGAGCGAATCACCACGACACGAAGATCTTCCCCTGCCCGATTACGACCACCTTCCATTAGGTACCCTGCCCAGCAGGATCAACGGGCTGGACGAATCGGCAGTGAACCAGCTCCTGGACTACGAGCGGGCCCACGGGAACCGGCTTCCCGTAGTGCAGGTCCTTGAGCATCGGCTGGAGGCGCTGCGCAATGGTGCTGAACCCAGCGGACCGGCGAACCCCGACACTCCGGAGGTGACGAGCACCCGAGGCGGGT
>NZ_KI914592.1:138224-144057 GCF_000520475.1 Arthrobacter sp. 35/47 | reverse complement strand
CCGAGGCGGGTCGCCGGTAAGCCCGGAAACCACCGGTCCACCTATCAACCCGCCGTCTCAGGGTGTTCCCACCAACCCGGCCCAGCCGCGCTGAGCACGGTTCCCGCTCAATCAGGAAGAAGTATCTGCAATGGCAAACGAAGTGGGAAAGACCGCTGATGCGGGCCGGGAACCGCTCGGCGCCGACTCTCCAGAGCAGCAGGAGGAGACAGTCGAGCATGTTGTGGAGGACGTGCGTTCCGAGATCCGCCTGGGTCATGTGGAGGATGACGTCACCCATGTCCTCGAGGAGAGGCTCGATGAGGCCGGCGTCCACCTGCGCCCGGAGAAGGTCGATGACCTGGCTGAAGACATCGAAAATGACGTCTCCACCTAGCTTCATGGCACTGGCAACAGTGAGAACCCTGCGCGCATGAGCGCGGAGGACAAGTACGACATCGTCATTATCGGCGGCGGCGCGGCGGGACTGAGTGCCGCCCTCCTTCTGGGGCGTGCACGGCGCCGCGTCGCCGTCGTGGACGCAGGGCAGCCACGCAACGTACGGGCGGAGCATATTCATGGGTATCTCACCCGTGACGGCGTTCCTCCAGCCAGATTCCTCGAAGTGGCACGTGAGGAAGTACGGAGTTACGGCGTGGAACTCGTTGACGCGATCGCACAGGAAGTCCGACCGGACCGGTGCGTACAGCTGACTGACGGACGCCTCCTGACCGCCCGTCAAATCATTCTCGCGACGGGGTTGAAGGATGTCCTGCCGGAGATCGAAGGAGCAGACCAGCGGTGGGGCAGAGGCCTGTTCCAATGTCCGTACTGCCATGGCTGGGAGCATCAGGACAGGGCGCTGGCCGTGCTCGGAACGGGAGAATCCTCGGTGCAGCAGGCGCTGCTGGTCCGCCAGTTCTCGACCGACGTCACCCTGTTCACCCACGGGATGGAAGGCCTGGACGGGCAAGCCGCCGACGCTCTTGCTTCCCGCGGAGTGAAAGTGGTTGAAGGCCGGGTGCGGGCGTTGGTCGGTGGCTCCGGCTCCCTGGCCGGGGTGCGGATGGGCAACGGTGACCTGCACGCCTGCGAGGCGCTGTTCTACGAACCCGACGCCACGGTCGACACTTCGATCGTGCAGGTGCCGGAGTGCCGGACCGACGAGAACGGCTGCGTCAGCACGGATCAAACCGGCCGCACCAGCGTTGACGGGGTGTGGGCGGTGGGAAACGCCGCAGATCCTGCCGCGCAGGTGATTACTGCGGCGGGGGACGCCTACCGGCTTGCAGTGGCGGTCAACGCCGCGCTCATCGACGACGACGTCGCGGCTGCAACCGGACAGCTTCGACAGTGCGTTGTTCAAGGCTCATAAATAAGACCCTGGGGAAGGCGGGGGCTCTGTCGCTTTCGCCGGCGGCCGACCACATGACCGATCACGATGCCGAAAACCACTCCCACGGCGATCCAGGGGAGCTGCCACATCGCCAGGGCGAGTACCGCGCCGCCAAGCAGCCCGAGAACCATACCCTGGTCCATCGGTTCCAGGGACTGCCAGGCGCCTTCCTTGAACACCCTTCGACGAACCACCGAACCGGCGACCTTACTCTGCGGGGGTGATGATGAGGTTGTGGTACCGCTTAAGCGTTTCCCTCGTATCAGCGTCAACGTCAAGCGGAACCGTCATGACAACGTAGTCGCGGGGCGGCACATTGGTCCCGATGGCCACAGGGTAGATGAAGTAGCCGTTCTGGTCTGCGACCGCAGTGGCCGGCTCCACGATGTAGTTGTAGTCGGTGTTGGGCCAGCCGAGCATGACATAGACACGCTGCCCCGGAGCGTAGCCGTCCCCCATGACGGCCAGCGTCTCGCCCTGCCGGATGGTCGCCGTTGGAGCCGTTTCAACTTCGCCCTGAACCGGAGTCACTTTCACCCACTCGAAGTATTCCTTGCTGGAGTGAGGAACTCCCGGGATCCCAGGGGTGACCGGCGCGAGCGGGTTCGGCTCACCGTGCGGCGGTGGCACAAACGGGTCATTCGGGCCGGCCGGCAGCGGTTCAAGGGTCGGAGCCGGCCCAGCGGGAGCCTCCACGGCAGGCTCTGACGCCGGCTCGGGGCTCGGCTCTACTGTGGGCTCAGCGGACTCGGGTTCAGCCGAGCTGGTGTCCTCCGCAGTCGGTTCAGCGGACGGTGACGCCGACTCGGACGCCGGCTCGGACGCCGCAGCGGATGCCGAGGCGGACTCAGCGGCTGGTTCGTTGGCAGCGTTGGAGCAGCCCGCGAGGAGGCCGGCAATCACAGCGAGGGTGACAATGGAGGGCAGCTTGGACAAGGGCGTACTTTCGTGAGGAAGCGGATGGAACCTGGCGGAGAATCGCCCGGCAAGAACCCTGCAGTGCTGCATCCCCCACAGCGGACGCTACCGCCTGAATTGATTCCCCGACAGCACGGAACGGTCACGTAAGCGAACCGTTATATGCCGCTCACCAAATCAGGCGACAGACACCCCGAACACCAGTCCCAGGAGGTAGGTGGCACCGGCTGCTCCGAGGCCGATCGCGAGCTGGCGCAGCGCGCGCTTCAGCGGCGACGCTCCGGACAACAGTCCGACGACGGCGCCGGTCCCCAGCAGCGCCAGGCCCACCAGCACGCAGGCGGTCACAATCGCCGCGATACCCGTAAGCCCGAAGATGTAGGGGAGGACGGCGATGATGGCGCCCGAGGCGAAGAAGCAGAAGCTCGACGCCGCCGCGCCGACGGCACTGCCGACGCTCTCGTGCTCGTCCTGGGGTTCCTTCCGTTCCGGCTGCAGCGACAGGCTCGGATCACAGTCGCAGCTGAACATCCCCATGCGTTCCGCCGCGCGGTGCTCGGCCGCCTCCGGGGACATTCCGCGGGCACGGTAGACCAGTACCAGTTCGTTGGCGTTGATATCGAGTTCCTTGGCGGCGGTCAGCGTGACCTGGGTGGGGCGCGACGCCGTCAGCAACTCCCGCTGCGACCGCACCGACACAAACTCACCCGCGGCCATCGACAGCGCGCCGGCGAGCAGCCCGGCAATGCCGCTGAACAACACGAACGCGCTCGAAACCCCTGTTGCGCCGATCCCCATGACCAGGGCGAGATTGCTCACCAGACCGTCATTCGCACCGAACACCGCCGCCCGGAAATTGCCGGAGAGCCGGTTACGCCCGCGCGTTGCGAGGCCGCGGACAACCTCTTCGTGGATCTGCTCGTCGGCGGCCATGGCGTTGGTGGCCGACGGGTCCTCAGCGTAGGGGGAGCGGCCCTCCGCCCGCTGTGCCAGCGCCAGCACAAAAACCGAGCCGAACCGGCGGGCAAGGAAGCCGAGCACCCGGTTGCGGAGGGACGGGCGAAGGGGCTTGCCGACGTCGTCCCCCAGGAGGGCGCGCCAGTGCTGTTCGTGCCGGCCTTCCGCCTGGGCGAGCGCCAGCAGAATGTCCCGCTCCTCGCCACCGCGCTTCCGCGCCAGGTAGCGGTAGGTGGCAGCTTCCGCGCGTTCGTCCGCCAGATACTGGCGCCAACGCTTGATATCAGCGGGTGTTCGGGTTCCCTGGGGGGTCAAAGCCGGCTCCTGATATTCCACGGCCAGGGCTGTTGGGGGCTCCGGCCATTAACTAACGCATGGCCGAAGGTCTCGTTCGCCGCTGATGCGGTGGACTGCCGGGCATCATCACTGAGTGCCAGTATGTCGACAGGCCGCGGAGCACACGCTCCGGAACTACTCCCCTTCGCAAACATCCATCCTACCCGTTCCCGGTGCCGGGCCGCGCTCTGGCTAGGATGAAGCGGTGGATACCGCACGGAAGAACGACGACGGCGGCGGCCGGAGCGGCCTCGCACGGCGCGTCCTGCGCGGGGGCACTGAACCGGACGCGAGGTTCACCCTCGCCAACGAGCGCACGTTCCTCGCCTGGATCCGCACCTCGCTGGCACTGATGGCCGGCGGGATCGCCGTGGAGGCCTTCACCACCGACATCTTCGTTCCGGAGCTGCGCACCACCCTCGCGGTGCTGTTGCTGCTGCTCGCCATGATCATTTCCTCAGTGGCCTGTTTCCGGTGGATCAACGTGGAACGCGCCATGCGTCACGGGACCCCGCTGCCGCTGCCGTTCCTGGCACCGCTGCTGGCACTGGGCGGGTCGGCGGTTGCCGCCGTCGTCGTCGTGTTTGTGCTGGTGAGGGGCACCTGAGGTGACCATGCTGGACCGGGACCCCGGATTGCAGCCGGAACGGACCTCCCTGGCCTGGGGCAGGACACTGACGGCGCTGGTCGGCTCGAGCCTGCTGTTCCTGCGGTGGGTGCCGGACCACGGGTGGTTTGCGGTAGCGCTGGTGGCGGCGGCGCTGGCAGCGGCGATGGGGATCTATGGAAGCCAGCGCCGGCGGTATGCGCGGAGTGTCGCCGGGGTGTCACGGGGCCAGCTGGACGCCGACGTCGTCGCGGTGCTGTGCACCTCGCTGGCGGTGGCCGCCATGGGCGCGCTGGGAATCTACACCGTGCTGTTCCTGCCGCTCTAGAGACCGGCACGTAGGGTAGTAGCGAATCCGCCTGCGCTGAGCAGGCTCTCTCCCAGCAAGGAAGAAGCGCCCGTGGAGTACCGAGACGACACCAGTGCAGCACAGTACCGATCGAGCCCGTGGAAAGACGGTCTGGGCAGGGCGAGCATCCGCAGCGCGCAGCTGCTGCTGCTGATCGCGGCGCTGGTGGTGTCGGTGTACGGGCTGATCCAGGTGCGGCTGGTGGTCATCCCGCTGCTCCTGGCACTGATCCTGGCCGCCGCCATCAGCCCGCTCGTCAACATGCTGCGCCGCAATGGTTGGCCGGGTGCGCTCGCCACGGCGTTTGCCTTCTTCCTGCTGCTGGGCGTCCTGGGCGGTGTGGTGACCGGCATAGTCTTCGCGGTGCGAGGCCAGTTCGACGAACTGGTATCGAGCGCCAACGAGGGGTTCGACCAGGTCTACGACTTCATCCGCACCGGTCCGCTGCCGGTGGACGAGGCCCAGATCCAGGAGGCGCGTCAAGCGCTGGTCGACTTCGCTACTAGTGCGACCGCAGGATCAACGGCGCTCTCCGGCCTCACCGCCGCCGGCACCTTCATCACCGGCGCACTGCTCATGGCGGTCATCCTCTTCTTCTTCCTGAAGGACGGCGACAGGATCTGGGCGTTCATGCTGCGCGGCTTCAAGGGAGAGAGGCTCCGCAAAGCCCGCCAGGTGGGATTCCGAAGCCTTGAGGTGCTTGGCGGGTACGTCCGCGGAACGGCGATCATCGCCCTGGTCGATTCGATCTTCATCGGCCTTGCCCTGTTCATCCTCGGGGTGCCGCTGGCGCTGCCACTTGCCGTGATCGTCTTTGTCGGCGCCTTCGTTCCGCTGGTCGGCGCCACCGTTGCGGGAGCGCTCGCCGCGCTGGTTGCCCTGGTGGCCAACGGGCCGTTCGTGGCGCTGATGGTGATTCTCGCCGTCGTGGTGGTCAACCAGCTGGAAGGGAACTTCCTGCAGCCGGTGGTCATGGGCCGCTCCCTGAGCATCCATCCCCTGGTGATCCTGCTGGCCCTGACCGCCGGCACCATCCTGGCCGGGATCATCGGGGCGATACTGTCCGTGCCGGTTGCCGCCGTAGCCTGGGCGGCGATCAAGGTGTGGACGGGTGAGGACAACCCGGACCTGGACGCGGAACCGGGCTCCGGGTCGGTGGACGCGCACGAGGCGGACGCCCGCGAGGCGGACGCTCGCGAGGCGGACGCCCGCGGGGCGGCGGATTCGGACGCGGCGGAGGCGGACAGCAACGTGGGAAAACAATAAGCCCGGAAACTGCCCGGAGGTGCAG
>NZ_KI914592.1:136200-138124 GCF_000520475.1 Arthrobacter sp. 35/47 | reverse complement strand
CCGGGCAGTTTTTGTGGCGGTCCCCACCGGCGACGGCCGTACGCACAGCTTCGGTATGCTCGGGACTCAGCCGCCCGGAAGGAAACCATGAAGGCTCTGCCAGTAGAACCCAGTAACGCCCCGGTGGCGATCGGGTCCCGGATCCGTTCCGCGCGGCAGGCGCAGCGCATGACCATCGAGCAGGTGGCCGACTCCACCGGCCTGACGAAAGGCTTCCTCAGCCGGGTGGAACGGGACCTGACATCGCCGTCGGTCGCTTCCCTCGTCACGCTCTGCCAGGTCCTGTCGATTTCGATCGGTGACCTGTTCACCGTCCCCGAAACGCATCTGACCCGGCTCAGCGAAGCGCCGAGGATCAGCCTCGGCGGGGAAGGCATCAACGAGCGGCTGCTCACCGCCCGCTCCGAACGTCGCCTGCAGATGATCCGTGCCGTCATCGAGCCCTATGGCAAGGGAGAGTCGGACCTGTACTCGGTGGACTGCGAGGTGGAGACCCTGCACATTATCGCCGGCCGGTTCGAGCTGATCTTTTCCAACGACCGCTACGAGCTGGAAGCCGGCGACACCATCACCTTTCCCGGCAGGGAACCGCACACCTGGCTCAACCCCTCGGATGAGGAAGCGGTAGTTCTCTGGACCCTGGTCCCGGCGGCTTCACGCGGCTGACGCCCGCGAAGTCTCAGGCGTGGCGGAGCTGTGCCCAATCGTTACCGGAATACCAAGCGTGCTTATGGAATACTGATCGAACAATGCCGGTCTGGACCGACCGGCAGCTGTTGTGGCCGCGCATACGGCCAGTTTGCAGGTGCCGGTTGATTGTCTCGGTGCCTCGAAGATCCGCCCGCGCCGGAGCCGGCGCGCTTGCTTGGAAAGGGACTGGAGCAATGAAGACTTCTCGGACAGCTGCAGGGTTTGCGGCGGCTACGGCCATCGCACTGACCGCCACCGCCTGTGGCGGAGGAGGCGGGGGTTTTTGTGGCGGTCCCCACCGGCGACGGCCGTACGCACAGCTTCGGTATGCTCGGGACTCAGCCGCCCGGAAGGAAACCATGAAGGCTCTGCCAGTAGAACCCAGTAACGCCCCGGTGGCGATCGGGTCCCGGATCCGTTCCGCGCGGCAGGCGCAGCGCATGACCATCGAGCAGGTGGCCGACTCCACCGGCCTGACGAAAGGCTTCCTCAGCCGGGTGGAACGGGACCTGACATCGCCGTCGGTCGCTTCCCTCGTCACGCTCTGCCAGGTCCTGTCGATTTCGATCGGTGACCTGTTCACCGTCCCCGAAACGCATCTGACCCGGCTCAGCGAAGCGCCGAGGATCAGCCTCGGCGGGGAAGGCATCAACGAGCGGCTGCTCACCGCCCGCTCCGAACGTCGCCTGCAGATGATCCGTGCCGTCATCGAGCCCTATGGCAAGGGAGAGTCGGACCTGTACTCGGTGGACTGCGAGGTGGAGACCCTGCACATTATCGCCGGCCGGTTCGAGCTGATCTTTTCCAACGACCGCTACGAGCTGGAAGCCGGCGACACCATCACCTTTCCCGGCAGGGAACCGCACACCTGGCTCAACCCCTCGGATGAGGAAGCGGTAGTTCTCTGGACCCTGGTCCCGGCGGCTTCACGCGGCTGACGCCCGCGAAGTCTCAGGCGTGGCGGAGCTGTGCCCAATCGTTACCGGAATACCAAGCGTGCTTATGGAATACTGATCGAACAATGCCGGTCTGGACCGACCGGCAGCTGTTGTGGCCGCGCATACGGCCAGTTTGCAGGTGCCGGTTGATTGTCTCGGTGCCTCGAAGATCCGCCCGCGCCGGAGCCGGCGCGCTTGCTTGGAAAGGGACTGGAGCAATGAAGACTTCTCGGACAGCTGCAGGGTTTGCGGCGGCTACGGCCATCGCACTGACCGCCACCGCCTGTGGCGGAGGA
>NZ_KI914592.1:129326-136100 GCF_000520475.1 Arthrobacter sp. 35/47 | reverse complement strand
ATACGGCGGAGGCGGTGGACTACGGAGCGGACCTCTCGGGGACCCTCACCACCGGCGGCTTTACCCTCGGCGACGAGGTGGCAACATCCCGAGCGGACCTTGCCACTGCCGCCCTCGAAGAGGACGGCGTCACGGTCGAGATCAATGAGAGCAATTTCGACCCCCAGCGGTTCGCCGCGCAGGCCGCCAGCGGAACCCTCCCGGACCTCGTGGTCATGGACCGCCAGTATGTGGCGACCTATGCGGCGAAGGGCCTGATCGAGCCCGTTGATGACTGCTTCACCACCCACGACGTCAACGCCGAGGAACACTACTACCCGGCGGTACTCCAGGACGTCACCTACAACGACCAGGTGTACGGCATCCCGCAGTTCTGGCAGCCGTGGTCCATCATCACCAATACCCGTGTGATGGAGGAAGCCGGCGTCACCGCCGAGGATCTGGACACGTCCAACCCGGAGGCCGTTCTCGGTGCCGCCGAGAAGATGTACGAATCCGAGGGCGATACCCCCACGCGGTTGGGATTCGACCCGCAGATGCCGTCCCAGGCTCCGGTCTGGTTTGCCGCTTTCGGTGGAAAGATCATGGACGAGACCGGCAAGCCGACCCTCGACGATCCCGCCAATATCGAAGCGCTGACCTGGCTCAAGGACATCTACGATGCGCAGGGCGGCTATGAGACCGCCTACAGCTTCGGGCAAACCTGGGACTTCTTCGGCGAGAACAACCAGTTCGTCGCTGACCAGGTCGGTGCCGGCCTGTACGCCCAGTGGTACCCGAACGTCCTCTCGGACTTCGCTGACCAGCTTGAGATTTCCGGTGTTCCGTTGCGCAACCAGGACGGCGACGCCATCGCGGTTGCCGGCGGCCAGTCCTACGTGATCCCCACGGGCGCCAAGAACAAGGCCGCAGCCTGCAAGTGGGCAGTCACCAACACCTCCGATGAAGCCTGGATGGCAGCAGCCGAGGCACGCGTGTCCGGAATGGAGGAAGGCGGCATCTTCACCGGCATCTTCACCGGATCGCAGACCGCCGACCAGATGATCAAGGACGAGTACCTCGAGTCCACCGGCAATGAGGGCTTCGACCAGCTGATCGACTCCTACTACCAGGCGCTCGAGAACGGTGTTCCCCTCGGCTCCTCGCCGGCGGGGCTGGAGATCCAGACCGAGCTGCAGAATGCGATGGCTCCGGCGATGTCCGGTGACAAGACCATCGAGGAAGCACTCGGCGACGCGCAGGCCGCAGCAATGCTGGTGTACGAGCAGGCGACTGCGGGCGCCCAGTAGGCGCCGCCGTCGTTCTCTGACCGGCATCAAAGGAGGGTGGGAGCCCGAGATTACCGGCTCCCACCCTCCTTCTGTCTGCCCGTTGAGTTGGCAGGACACGCCGTTTATGGAGCGTCAAAAGGGGTGTGTCCTGCCAACTCGACGCCGGTGGGGTTAGCCCTTCCGGCCCTGC
Organism: Arthrobacter sp. 35/47; assembly: GCF_000520475.1. Taxonomy (NCBI): domain Bacteria; kingdom Bacillati; phylum Actinomycetota; class Actinomycetes; order Micrococcales; family Micrococcaceae; genus Arthrobacter; species Arthrobacter sp. 35/47. Next base: position 134,639 of record NZ_KI914592.1, on the reverse strand, counting down.
CCGGCCAGGCCCTCGATGAAGTAACGCTGACCGAACGCGAAGAGCACCAGCATGGGCAGCGTCACCAGCAGGGCCGCAGTCATCACGTACTGGTAGTCCGCCTGCCCTCCTGAGGTGGGGCTGAAGAGCGTCATCGCATATGAGATGCCCAGGGGCACCGTGTACTGGTCCGGGCTGCCGAAGTTCAGGTAGATCAGCGGCGCCTGCAGGTTGTTCCAGCTGGCCTGGAACTCGAAGATGAACACGATGATGAAGGACGGGATGGACAGCGGCATGGCTATCCGACGGAACAGCCCGAAGTAACTGCACCCGTCGATCCGGGCCGCCTCGAAGATGTCCCGCGGCAGGCCGAGGAAGAACTGGCGCTGCAGGAAGATGTAGAAGGCGGACCCGAAAAGATTGGCACCCCACAGCGGGACCGTGGTGCCGAGGAAGCCGAGTTCCTTCCAGATCAGGTAGACCGGGATCATGGTCACGGCGCCGGGCAGCATCATGGTGCCCAGGACCAGGCCGAACAGCAGGTTCCGGAACGGGAAGCGGAAGTAGGCGAACCCGAAGGCCACCAGCGAGCTGGAGAACGTGACCAGGCCGGCGGCGAGCAGCGCGATGATCAGGCTGTTGGAGATCCAGGCCAGGAGCGGCAGCTGCTCCCACACCTCTACGTAGTTGGTGAAGACCCAGGTTTCCGGGATCAGCCGGTTGTCGAAGACATCCTGCCGCGGCTTGAAGGTCGCGGCCAGAAGCCAGACAAACGGGTACATGAAGAGGGCGGAGAAGCCGAGCAGTAGCGTCCAGAGCACAATCCTGCCCGCGATGCTGCGCGGCTTGTACCAGGGGAAGGCCTGGTTGGGTGCGGCAGCGGACCTGTCCCGCGGATCCGATTCGACGACTGCCTGCGGCTGCGAGTTCACGACTGACGCCATGGCTACCCGCCTCCCTCGTAGTAGACGAACTTGTTCCCGAAGCGGACCTGGACGACCGTGATCAGGAGGATGATGACGAACAGCAGCCACGCGATCGCGGCGGCGAAGCCCATGTTGAACTGTTGGAAGGCCTGCTGGAACAGGTACACGCCGACAAAGAGGGCGGCATCGGGAGAGCCGCTGGCAGTGTCGCGGTAGAACAGCAGGAACGCCTGGTCGAAGACCTGCAGCGCTGCAATGGTCAGCACGATGGTGCAGAAGAACAGCGCGTTGGAAATCATCGGCAGGGTGACCGAGAAGAATTGCCGGATTGAGCCGGCGCCGTCAATAGCGGCGGCCTCGTACAGGTCCTTGGGCACGTTCTTCAGGGCTGCGAGAAGGATCAGCATGGTTCCGCTGACACTCCAGAGACCGATGATGATGATGGACGGCTTCATCCAGTCCGGGTCGATCAGCCATTGCGGCCCGTCGATGCCGAACAGGCCCAGAAACCCGTTGATCGCTCCCGAATTGCCGTTGAGCAGCAGCAGGAAGATCGACGCCGCGGCCACCGATGGGGTCATCTTCGGCAGGTAGTAGATGATCCGGAAGATGCCAGCCCCGCGGTCGGGAATGCGGTGCAGCAGGTACGCGAGCAGCAGGGCGAAGCAGATTTCGAGCGGCACGGACAGTACGGCGTAGTACAGCGTGTTGCCGAGCGACGTCATGACCTTCGGATCCTTGAACAGCAGCTCGTAGTTGCTGAAACCCACGGGGGTGGCCGTGTCGGTGGAGAGGTCATAGTTGGTGAAGGAGATGACCAGGCTGTAGACCATGGCGCCCAGCGTGAAGACGAGGAATCCGATCACCCAGGGAAGGATGAACAGATACCCTGCCCTCGCTTCACGGTTGAAGGGCTCCTTGATCCAGCGGGGACGCCGCAGTCGTTTCTTCTGCTGGGAGTCGATCGCTGTGGCCATGCTGCACCTCCTTGCTGTCGGCAGGATTAGTTCTGACAAGAGTAAGCCATAAGCCTGCTTTGTATCGGGAAAAAATCTTCCAATTTGAGAAGCGATGGGCTATACGCAGAGAAGGCGGTCGCGGTAGCCTGAGCGGCATCCCCTCACGGTCAGGAGAAGCCATGGACTGGACGCTGGAAGTGGTGGTGGTGCCGGTCAGCGACATTGCCCGCTCCATCGAGTTCTACCGGGACGGGCTCGGCTTCGTGCAGGATTTCGAGACCGACGCCGGCGGTATGCACTTCACCCAGTTCACGCCGCCCGGCTCGGGCTGCTCCATTGTCTTCGGCAACGGACCGGGCATGCAGGCGATGCAGCCCGGCACCCTCAAGGGCCTTCAGCTGGTGGTCCCGGACGCCACCGCAGCGCGTGAGGAACTGCAGGGCAGGGGAGTCGACGTCAGTGACATCACCGTGTTTGACGAGCGCGACGGCGGCACCTTCTTCGGCTTCGATGATCCCGACGGCAATTCCTGGGCCGTGCAACAGATCAAGGCCCGCGCGGACAAGCCGCTGATGCCGCGGCAGTAAGGTCGCCTTGACTGAGACGCTTGCCACAAATTAGCCTTTCGCTAAACAGTTGATGCCTATTAGGCAACTTGCGTGCACTCGCACGGGGAAAGCGAAGGAGTCCAGTGGAAGAGCTGCGCATCACGGCAGGCGGTCATCTCGGCCCGATCGATTCGGCCCGCATTCCGCGCTACGCCGGAGCGGCCACCTTTGCCAGGCTCCCGAGGATGGATCAGGTGGAGAGGCCGGATATCGCCGTCGTCGGTGTTCCCTTTGACTCCGGGGTGTCCTATCGGCCGGGGGCGCGGTTCGGCGCCAATCACGTCCGTGAGGCGTCCCGGCTGCTGCGGCCCTACAACCCGGCCATGGATATTTCGCCCTTTGAGCGCGTTCAGGTTGCCGATGCCGGTGACATGGCGGTCAATCCCTTCAACATCAACGAGGCGATCGAGACCATCCAGCAGAACGCACTGGATCTCACGCACGACGGCGCCCGCCTGGTGACGCTCGGTGGGGACCACACGATTGCGCTCCCGCTGCTGCGCGCTGCCTCCGAGCGCGCCGGGGAGCCCGTTGCGCTACTGCACTTCGATGCCCACCTGGACACCTGGGACACCTACTTCGGTGCCGAGTACACGCACGGCACACCGTTTCGGCGTGCCGTGGAGGAGGGGATCCTCGACACCGAAGCGATCTCCCACGTGGGCACCCGCGGACCGCTGTACGGGGTGAAGGACCTGGAGGATGACCGGCGGTTCGGCTTCGGGATTGTCACCTCCTCGGACGTCTTCCGCCAGGGCGTTGACGAGACCGTCGCCAGGCTGCGCGACCGGATCGGCAACCGGCCGCTCTACGTCTCGATCGACATCGACGTCCTCGACCCGGCACACGCCCCAGGCACCGGCACCCCCGAAGCCGGCGGGATCACCAGCCGGGAGCTCCTCGAGATCCTGCGCGGCCTGCGCGGGATGAACCTGGTGGGCGCCGACGTCGTCGAAGTGGCCCCCGCCTACGATCATGCGGAGATCACCGGTGTGGCGGCGTCGCACGTCGCCTACGATCTGGTGAGTCTGATGGCCGATGAAATTTCCACAAGGAAGGACGCCTGATGCAGTCCGTTGAGAGTGACGCCACCGTTCCCCCACAGCCGGTCACGGGTTCGCGCAACGGCGGTGACCTGGTGGTCGAGACGCTGAGCGCGCTCGGTGCCACCACCGTGTTCGGTATCCCGGGCCAGCACGCGCTCGGGCTCTTCGATGCGCTGTCCCGCTCCGACCTGCAGTTTGTGTCCTCCCGGGTGGAGAACAACTCCGCATTCGCCGCCGACGGGTTCTCCCGCGCAACCGGCGAAGTGGGTGTCCTTTTCCTCTCGACGGGGCCGGGTGCACTCACCTCGCTCGCCGGGCTCCAGGAGGCCTACGCCACCGGAGTGCCGATGGTGGTCATCGCCAGCCAGATTCCGCTCGAGGGCCTCGGCGCCCGGCGCAAGGGAATGCTCCACCAGCTCGACGACCAGAAGGCCTCCGCCGCCAACGTCACCAAGAGCCAGCGGCTGATCCAGCATGCCTCGGGAATCCCATCGGCCATCCAGGACGCGTGGACCGAAGCGGTCTCCTCGCCGCAGGGGCCTGTGTGGGTTGAGGTTCCGCAGAATGTGCTGCTCGACGCCGTCGTCGTTCCCCGGGTTGAGGACGCGCTCGCGGAACCGTTCGACAATCCGCCGCGTGTGGAGCTGGTCCGTGAGGCGGTCAGGTGGCTGTCGGAAGCGAAACGTCCCGCGATCGTGGCGGGCGGCGGAACCCGTCGCGGCAGGGCCGAGAAGGAACTGCTCTCGCTGGCGGAAAAGCTGGACGCACCCGTGGTCTGCTCACCCGGCGGCAACGGTGCGTTTCCGTGGAACCATGAGCTCTCGCTGCAGTCCTGGGTGGAGGACCGTTACGTCACCGAGGTTCTCGAGGACGCCGACGTGCTGCTGGTCATCGGTTCCTCCCTCGGCGAGGTGACGTCCAATTACTTCACCCTGGAGCCGCGTGGCCGGATCATCCAGATCGACGCCGAACCGCGGGTCCTCGAGTCCAACCGGCCCGCGCTGGGGATCCGCGCCGACGCCGGGCAGGCCCTTGGAGCGCTGGACGAAGCACTGGAACCCGTTGACCGCCGCACCGGGGACTATGATCCGCGCCGGCTCGTGGCCGAGACCCTCACCAAAGTCCAGGCACGCCTTGAGGCGCAGGAGCTGGGCAAGGAGCGCACGTTCATGGCGGACATCCGCGGCGCCGTCCCGGATGACATGCAGACTTTCTGGGATATGACCATCGCCGCGTACTGGGCCTGGAGCTGCTGGGATTCCCGGGATGGTGAATTCCATTCCGCGCAGGGCGCCGGCGGGCTGGGTTTCGGCTTTCCGAGCGCAATCGGCGGGTCGGTGGGGCTTGCCTCGAAGGGGCTTCCGGCGCGGGTGCTCGCGGTGTCCGGGGACGGTTCGGCGATGTACTCGATCGCGGAGCTGGCCACCGCACGCCAGCATGATCTGCCGGTGACCTGGCTGATTGTCGACGACGGCGGGTACGGCATCCTCCGCGAATACATGGAGGGCGCGTTCGGGAAAGCGACCGCAACCGAGCTCACCCGGCCGGACTTCGTGAAGCTGGCGGAGTCCTTCGGTGTTCCCGCGGTCCGCGTGGCGCCGGAGGATGTGCGCGAGGCGCTTGAGGCGGGTTTCGCCGCGGACGGTCCCAACGTCGTCGTTGTTGAAACGCTGCTGAGGCTCTTCGCTCCGACCCACCTGTAGGTAGGTTGGGAGCATGTTTGATTTTCGGGACCTGGACCGGCCGATCATCGGAGCTCCCATGGCGGGCGGGCCCTCCACGCCGGAGCTCGCCG